>PBXZ01000037.1:36969-52420 GCA_002729415.1 Candidatus Poribacteria bacterium
GANAANTGATANNAANCCCAAAATGTCTTCATTGGAGAAAGGNCAAAGTATTGATACNCTNAGNTTNGAAGAAGCATTGNANCTNTTAATATTNCCNCGTGTGNTTGGAAANAATGTNNANGATGAAGANATTATCGCCAATGTTGGTCCTTATGGACCTTACCTTAAAGTTGGTGGAAAAACTGTGTCTTTGCCAGAGNATTATAGTCCCAAGACTATCAGCTTGGTGGAATGTGAAGCCGTTATTGAACAAGCGGATAAGATTAATAAAGAAAAAGCGAAACCGATAGCCGATTTGGGTGAAGATCCAACGACACAAGGCCAAATTTTAGTTAAAAAAGGACGTTATGGTCCGTATATTACAGATGGTAAAACTAATGTGTCGGTTCCTAAAAATATGGAGCCAGATAATATTACCAGGGAATCCGCGATAGATCTATTGGATAAAAAGAGAAAAAATCCGTCTAAAAGGCGCAGAAAATCGAAGTAACGTAGAGTTGGGATAATCGTAGATTTCGCGCGAGAAGTGGTTGTAGAAATGATCCAAGTTTATAAAGTTGACATGAGTTATAAGAAGGACATCCAGATTCTTCGCGACGTCAGCTTTAACGTTGATGCAGGGGACTTCGTCTTTTTGGTAGGCCCTAGTGGAACTGGGAAAACGACCATCCTGCGAATATTGTATCGTGAATTGGTCCCGACCTCAGGCGATGTGGTAGTGATTGGGAAACATTTGAACCGAATTCGCAATTCCGAAATCCCAAAATTGCGTCGCCAGATGGGGGTTGTGTTTCAAGACTTTAAACTTCTTCCCAATAAGACAGTTCAACAAAATATAGCACTTGCAATGAAAGTTACTGGAGCTAAGCGGACAGAAATCCAAAGTAATGTTAATCAGTTGATCCATCAGATGGGATTGGTTCATAGACGGAACGCGTACCCGGAGGAACTGTCTGGTGGTGAGCAGCAACGTGTTGCTATAGCCAGAGCAACAGTAAACAGTCCATTGTTGCTTATGGCTGATGAGCCAACGGGGAATCTAGATCCAAAATTGTCTTTGGAGATTATGCATCTGTTTGAGACCTTTAATTTTCATGGAGCAACTGTCTTGGTTGCTACACATGATTTGGCGTTGGTACAACAACTTGGCAAGCGGGTGATTCGGATTGAAAACGGTCGGGTTGTAGAAACTTAAATAAATAATATTGGGTTCAAGTCTTTCTGGAATCTATCATTGTGTCTCTTAGCTGCATTTCAATACCTTCTGTTTACTATATTAATGGTGGGGCAGGCACAAACTTCCCTAAAATCACTGGACCTTTAGCGCCTGTTACTTGTGGCAGGTTTCCCTTGTGTCCGTGAATTGCTTCGTTTGCGAGAACAGCAAATGCAATTGCCTCTTTGGCATCATTAAATGGTGCTGGCTCAATTGAGATTGGGTCAAATAGGTTAGAAATGCGCTTTATAAGTGTGTGATTATGTATACCTCCGCCATTAACCAGAATCTTCTCTATTGCGTAATGGGGTAGTAGAAAGGTTTTATAGTAATGATAGATAGTTTGTGCGGTGAACTCAGTGACTGTCGCTACTATGTCCGTATTGGATAATTTATAGTCTTTTGAATCTTTTATGGTTTGCATAGCAAACTGCTGTCCAAAATCTTCTCGCCCAGTAGTTTTTGGAGGAACTTCTTTGATGAATGGGTGGTCCATCCATTTGCTAATCAGCTGAGGATGTATACAACCTTGACTAGCAATTTGACCGTCACGATCAAACTGCTGGCGACCATTGGTAACAATTTCAGTCACTGCGTCGATAATCATATTTCCTGGCCCGGTGTCAGAGGCAATAACTTGGTCTGCTCTTGCGTTTGCTGGTATTAGGGTAAGGTTAGCAATACCTCCGAGATTTTGCAGAGCAATTGTTTTATCTGGTTTCCGGAAGAGGAGAAAATCAACATAAGATACCAGAGGTGCTCCCTGTCCACCAGCGGCCATATCCGCGACACGAAAGTCAGCCATAACTGGGATTTTTGTGTGGTAGGCGATAACAGCTGATTCCCCGATCTGTAGCGTTGAGGGCACATATTTAGCATCTTCCTTTGGCGGGAGATGATAGATAGTTTGACCATGTGACCCGATCAGATCGACATCGCTAGGCTTAAGGTTGGCGGATTTAATAACTTGAATTGTTCTTTCCGCAAAGATTTTTCCGATCAGGAAATTCATTTGACAGATTTTGTCTACGCTAGAATTTTCGGGATTGAAAAGTTCAAAAATACGTTGTCGGATATCTGCAGAAAATGGGAATGTGTCAAACGCAATTAGGTCTACTTCTGTTTCAAGTCCTTTACCTTTTATTTCAACCAGTGAGGCATCNACGCCATCAACNGATGTNCCNGACATAAGTCCGACGATTTTCTTGCTTTCTTTGTTTGATAGNGAATNAAAAGNTTNCATCTGTAAATGGTTTAAGTAGNTAAGGTGTAAGAGNGGTTGTGGTTCCCTGATTCNCTCTTTTTAAGNTGGGTTAGGTAGGCTTGTCGAATTTGATTGAANGCGTCAATACTTGCGGGTTNTTGATAGTCAGGNTAGGTCCATTTAAGAGGCCGAAAAGATTTATTGAAAAATTTTAGTGTGATCTCCGCGTATATACTTTGCTGTAGGTAAATTCGGTGGGCTTGATTCTTGGTTGTTGCNANGANGAGCTTGGCCAAAGTGACATAACCGGGNTCGAGGTTAACTCGCCGNTTNTTNTTAATAGAAAATNGATGTTCGAGATCATTGCAGAAAAGNTTAATGNCAGCAATCTTTTCGGGCNTTATCAGGTTGGNAAAACTCAAAAAACGGCGANTGAGNCCNTCCCCCATCTCTTTCTGATAGTAATCAGTATGGTCAAAAGCGTATGGATCNCTTTCGAANTCAATTTTATCGAAATGTTGTGATAAACAANCCCGTGTTTCTTGAAAGATCGAATCATTTGCTGTAATCNCGGCAACGATAAGCTTGACTGGAGCAACCGGTTCGACCGTGCCCATTTACTGACCTATTCTTCAGAGTCGGAAGGTTGATCTTCCTCTTTTTTCTNTTTTGATGTGTCAGNTTGGTCTTCCGNCTCTGCNCCGTAGGTGAATTCTGTTTCGAGCAANATTCGAATTGGTTTCATCCACATCCTAGCAATATTCAGGTCGTAAGGAGCGTATGGCTCATCCGGNTCGCCTGTTTCGACNAAAAACTGAGGTAGCTTGGCTTGTTCTGNTTCGATNAATTTGCGAATGGCAATTGTCGCNTCGTATGCTGATGCGATGCGGGTGGCTTCNTTNATTGCTTCAACAACTTGGTGCCTTTCTTTTGCTTCCTGCCTGANTTTNCGTCTCTGCGAACCAACAACTCGTAGCAAGCTAAAAGTAATNACCAGAAAAAANCCAGCTCCTGCCAAACCTAGAGCTGCAATTACGAGAAAAACCGTCGTCATCTAGAATATACCCTTACATTTATATCCAAATCACTGATATTATACGTGCGATAGATTTTGAGAGCAAGAAAAAAAGATTTCCCCCTTTGATAGATTAATGGATAGTCGCATGATATTGGTTAAACAATTGAAAGATAAGAATCCGGGTGTGCGTTGCTATGCAGCTGAAGAACTCGGTCATGTTGGAGATGTTAGTGTGGTTCCCTATCTTATTAAATTGTTGGAGGATGATCATCAGGAAGTTAGNTCGAGTGTTGCNAGAGCATTAGGGGAAATTAACCATCAGAGTGCNTTANCAGCACTNATTAAAGCTTTGTCAGATCCAGTAGGTTCTGTCCGNGTCTGGGTAGCATATGCTATTGAGCAGATAGGTATANCGGATGAAGATGTGATTTGGGGCCTGATTGCCGCATTGCANGATNCAGAGTGGTTTGTGAGGTCTCGAGTTGCGACAGGACTCGGAAAANTTGGTGCTCGTTCTAAGGAAGCTCNGTTAGCGCTGAAAAATGCATTGGAAGATTCCAACCAGGCGGTTCGAAAAAATGCCGAAATGGCNCTGCAGAAAATCAATCATGACNNAAAGACAGAATAGGGAAGTAGATCCCCATTTAAACCGGAAATTAGGTTGTCGTGGGCCATCTGCGCCATCTTCATTCGAGTTTGNACCGTTGCACTTCCAAGATGAGGACAAATCAGAATATTGTCTAATGACAAGAGAGGGTGATTTGTATTGATTGGTTCTGGTTCNGTCACGTCGAGAGCCGCACCNGCAATTTCACCGTTNACTAGTGCATGATACAATGCGTCGTGGTCGACNACNCCTCCTCGAGCAATATTCACTAATATAGCATTTGGTTTCATCATCACCAGTTCTTTTTTGCCAATCAGNTGATGTGTTTCTGATGACATAGGNGGGTGAAGGGTAACAAAATCAGACNATTCTAGCAACCGNTCTAGNGTTGCATATTCGATTCCNAGTTCCTCTTCCCAGTCCGCTCGACGATTTCGTTTGAAATATAGNACCTTCATATCAAATCCCAATGCGCGTTTGGCAACGGCGTAACCGATCCGGCCCATACCGACGATACCGATTGTTGCGTGATGTATCTCTTGTCCCCAAAAGATGTTNGGNTCGTAGAATGTCCACTNTCTTGATCTGACGAATCCGTTAGAAGGAACAACATTGCGNGCTGNACNTAACANCANCGCNAATGTCATATCAGCGGTTGTATCGCTTAAAACGNCNGGNGTATTTCCAACCTCAATACCTCGTGATTTGGCAGCTACTGTGTCAATATGGTCGTATCCGACACCCATGTTTGAAATAACTTTCAAATTGGGAGCACTTGCCATCATTTCATCGGTGATTGGTTCGTGGCCATAGGTTAACAANCCATCGAGNTCGTGAATTTTTTCTGTGGTTGGTGCTGGAATTTCGCTGGTATGCCACATCTCGACNTCACAAATNTCTTCTAATTTGGATAAGATTTGGTCTGGTATCGGACGNGTGATAAAAACTCTTGGCTTTNCTGNCATTTATTCNTCCTTTAGATTTGTTTCAGTTCTGCTATTACNGGNAAGTGATCTGAGTGTACCCATAGTCCGTCAACTTGCGGTCCGTCATGTCGAAATCCTTCATTACGAACCACTTGTGCNTTAACAAGTNTTGAAATCAATGGTTGGCTAATATAGATGTGGTCGATTTTGTGTTGTTNAATTCCNATAGTATCCATTGTCCACTGTATACCTCCANCAATNTCTTCCATGACGTTATTAAATTTCAGTTTTTTGAGGTCAGTATGAATTTGNTCATGCACTTCACAATTAAAATCGCCCATTATGACAAATTGATCGGTGTCGCCAAGCATTTTTTTNATGTGNCCNTGNAAGATTTCTGCTTCCAAATTACGTAATTCTTCTCGGCTGGGGTGTAAATGAATNACCATCACCCACATCAGTGTGTGATCATCAGGAGCTAATAGAGCTGCACCCGCACACCGGCTTAATGGTAAGTCTGTGGCATGGACTGTTGTATGGCTGAACGTTCGTGACTCTAGGATTGGAAACTTGGTAATCAAATGTCCTGGCCAAGCGACAGGTGATGGGAAAGTGGCAAGATTCATCCCCATGCCGNTNGAAATTCGCTGGATCTGCGGAAATGAAACACCNTCTTGTAATCCAAGGATATCNCAATCCAATTCTTGAAAAACCTGAATAAAGTGATTTTTAGCNTCTTNACTTAGACGATCNCCGATTGTTTTTATTGCTTCTTCCTNTGGGTATCCGGTTANTCCTAGCACATTATATGTACCGATTCTCATTCGAATCCTCCTTTTATTTAGAGCACATTAATTTTTNAATGGTGTCTTCCAGTTTCCGGTAATCGCTGATAGTTGCATCAGCCAGATCTGNGTTTTCTTGTTCGGTTGTTACACCAGCAAAACGAATAGCGTACATGCCCGCGTTTTTAGCGCCNGTGATNTCGGTACGAACGAGGTCTCCAATATGTACAGCTTCTGATGGATTAATCCNCATTTTTTNGAGAGTTTTTTTAAATTGAACTACGTCTGGTTTGGTGAAACCTGTTTCATCTGAAAAGGTTTGTACCGAAAANTAATCCAGGATTTCATCGTTTTTTAGCATTTCTCGNAAAAAGGTGCCGGCTGTTATTCCGGTATCAGAAATGATTCCCAGCTGATATTTATCAATTAGCTGAGGGAGCAAGTCTTTNACAAAAGGTACCAAAGGTGGAGNATGAAGTAGGGTTGAGTTACCNGTGATTGATTTAACTTGGTTTNCTTGGAATGGTGTTAGNTTGATTCCTAANGTTTCAGAAAACTTTGAGATACACTCTNCCATTGATANCCCGTGATGGATTTGCCAGGCTTCTGNCACCATTTCATGTGTCATTTGGTAGGCATGNTTTACTTGTTCCAAAGTAAATTGATAATNGCATTTGGACAGAAATTCTTTGCAGTGAATCGCTCTGTGATCTTCTCGTTGTTTAAGTAATTCCNTATTATCTGCATAAAGCGTTTGCCAAAAGTCGAANGTGATTGCTCGGATCAATTTATCTNTCCTTCCTATGNCGGTACTGAAAAAAATGGATTAGTGANTGAGTATATGGTTGATCGGCGTNAATCTCAATATTATCAATTTTGTTTTNCAGGAAAANTTTTTTTCGCTTGTTGATTTCGTCGAGGTTTTTTTTCTGAAAGTGGCGACGTGTCTTAGTAGAAGAACTGTCGAACAGNATTATTTCTCCTGTTTCTGTGTCTTCAAGCTCAATNAGCCCTACGTCTGGGAATTCTGTTTCACGNCGATCTGCCACTGAAATAGCAACCAAATCATGTCGTGGGTTTATNCGTTTTANTGGTTTTTCGTAATTATNATCACGGAAGTCTGAAATGAGNAACACAACACTTTTCCGTTTTTGGATACGTTCGAGAAAACTNAGNGCTTCCCCCAAATCTGTGGTTACTCTTTTGGGTTCGCAGTAGAGAATATCACGAATAAGTCGAAGAACATGCTTTTTGCCNTTGCGAGGTGGAATAAACANTTCAACCTGATCTGTGAAACAGATTAAGCCGACTTTATCATTGTTTCTGATAGCNGCAAANGCGAGAAGTGCTGAAATTTCAGCGATAATGTCAGACTTTTTTTGTTGGTACGTGCCGAATTCGGTCGAGCCACTAACGTCGACTAGCAGTATCATAATCAGTTCTCGTTCTTCAACGAATTTCTTGACAAATGGGTGTCCCATCTTAGCTGTTACGTTCCAATCTATGGTTCGNACTTCGTCGCCATGTTGATATTCACGAACTTCATCGAATTCCATACCTCTGCCTTTAAATGCACTTTCGTACTCACCGGCAAAGATGTTAGTCACTANACGGTTTGTNGATATTTCAATCCGCCGTATTTTTTTTATAATATCNTTTGTGTTCATTATAGTCTTTTTGCAATTTATGTCGCTCTNANAANGTAATTGTAGAACTGTACTTGAGTTCAGGTGAAAAATGTANNTGANTNNAGANGAAAATAGTATATANATAGAATCAAAATCAAGAAATCAGCGTTGACCATTTAGGCCATAGATTTTCGCCAGATTACCGCCAAAAATTAGTGTTTCAGCCTCTTTTCCCAATTCCAGGCGTTGGATTGCATTAACTACTTGAATCGGCCGATATTCAGGGGTGTTTGACCCGAAAACGATTTGCTCGGGTCCTAGTTCCTCGATCGCTTTCCTAATCTCAATGGGAACAACCTGGTCTGGATTGGTTCCCCAGCGTTGATGAAAGCGAAGGATAGTTGTTCCCAAGTATATGTTCTTATTGGTTCTTGCAGCTTCGATTCCAGCGTCCAGGTCATCAGGAAACCCCATATGATCCATAATTACTGGTGTTTCAGGAATCCATCTAGCTACGTTGCCGATTCGTGTAGGATGACAATTTTCTGGCCCCGAATGGATAGAAACGATGAGTCCGTTATCTCGTGCCGCCTCGACTACAGGTCTAACTATNTCGTCATCCACGTTGTAACCGTAAACAGCGGGCATTAATTTAATTCCTTTCATTTGCCATGTGTTAGCTGCCTGATGTATTTGTGAGACAGGGTCTCCTTCGGTTGGGTGTATGAGAGCGCAACCAAGGGCTCGAGGATTACCTTATTATTGCCTCCGCTAGTTCTGCGTTGGGTGGNTCCGGTTGTGTATTAGGCATTATAACAGCAACGTCCATGCCTGCCTCATCCTCAAGATCTAGTAATCCTTGTAGGTCCAATTCCCCATTTTTATCGCGAAATGAATCATTCAAATAGGTTTCAAAGTCACCTCTCATGACAGCTCTCCTTTCAAAAAAATCATGTTGTTTAATATAATTTTATATCAAAGNTCCTTANNGNNTTTCGTTATTTTNTTTNTAATCATTTACTTTCAATAGTTCAAATNATTTTTAATTAGAATTTAGTTAAAATAAAGAACAGATTTTCTTATATGGAGATGTTATAATTGNGTTTATGNAAGTAATCTTGAAAANATACATGCTNGGAGTTTCAGTTGAATCCAAGCAAAGCAAAGAGCGNTTCCNTTATGTCTTTGATNCTCAACGGCATATATCGAACTCATTAAATAGNNTAACAGATAATGTCTANTTNCTACTATANNATATTTTGCTTCTTACNGTTCTTTTTGTTGTNATTGTCAGTCACTATTTGTACGTTTGCACAACAGTCAAAGCCTTTTTCGNTCCCGACTACAACCTNTTCAACCGCGCCAACTTGAAGTGCCTGACCTGGTGAGGGNGCGCCACTTCGGGGAAGTGGTATAAATAGCAAGTGGTCGGTTTCTGGGCGTTTTGTGGATACAGAATTGGAACGGCCTCGCTGGCGTTTCACCTTAAATTGCCGGATCCATCAAAGATTGCAGTTTGGTCTAGAATATAATCCTGTTGCNAAGGAAGTTGGTCCCCTTTTAAGCTTGTTTTTGATGACTGAAGGAGAAAGTGGATGGAGACCCGCCCTGTTTTTAGGTACTAGTTCCGACCGCATTGGATCACCTGCAGGCAAGCAAGCTTACTTTGTCACCGTTAGCAAAGGCCTGCCCAAGTTGCCGATTTCAGCTTATGCTACACTCAATTATTCTGNATGGAACAAAGAATTAGGTGTGACAAGCGTGAATATTCCGTTTGGTATTACGGTTAACTTTGGTCAATATCTGTCGATTCGTCCGATGTATGACGGCGATCGATCTCATTTGATGTTGAATTATTTTGCAGATCACTATGGTGTCAGCCTGATGTATATTTGGTTGGAGAGAGGCGGCGTTTCGACCTCAGTTCAATTTTAATTGGGTTTCAGACCCTATCTGGCTTTGTTACCTAAAAAGACCTGCTCAAAACTGGGCCGCTGCACGGCTCTTGCAACCCATTTAATNGTGATTTGTGTACAGTGAATTTAGAAGNCATTTGCCATCTGAGTAGAGAGNGTGCGAAATCTAGCAATTGAGATCTAAGTTAATAAAAANGCCGATTTGTTCCTTGAAAATGAAAATTACATAAAAACAGATTGGATTCGGTCAGAACGCTAATGTGGTCTGATTCTAACCTTGTTGGTTATTGTAGAGCCTAGGGTGGTAGAAGGTCAANTTGATGCGTTTTTTTGGTGGTTCTGGTGTTGATTGTTCTCGTTCGCGTGGCGGTGATTCCTGTCACTCGGGTTTCGATTTGAGGCGATTCTCTGTGAAATTCAGATTGCTGAAGCAGATTGGTATGGATGACTTGGTTTTGTCGCGATGTTTTAGAGGGAAGTTCGATCCGTCGCTTCTCCTCAATGACGGAGTCGCACGATCGTTTCAATCACGGAAGGATAAAAAATGAAACACAGATTATTTAGTTTGTTTTTGCTGATTGTGATTTTTACGGTTGGATTTTGTGTGATTGGTTTTGTGGAAGATCAGAACGCCATTAATCCAACTCAAACTGAAAATCAACAGGTTGCTATGGAAGAGAGTGTCGTGACGAAAGTTTTTCTCCCAATTGCACTTGCTGTCATTATGTTTGGTATGGGATTGAGTTTGACGACCGATGATTTCAAAAGGGTTATGATCTATCCGAAAGCGGCAGTTCTTGGAATGCTAAACCAATTGATCTTATTACCGATCGTTGCTTTTGTTTATGCAAAGATTTTTCCGCTAAGTCCCGAATTGGCAGTAGGATTGATGATTTTGGCAATCTGTCCGGGAGGTGTTACCTCAAATCTGATCAGCCACATTTCCAAGGGTGATACAGCTCTCTCTATAACCTTGACGGCGATCAGCGGCGTGATTACGGTGATTACCATCCCGTTTATTCTGAGCTTTTCGCTAGAACATTTCATGACCGAAGGAGAGAAAATTTCGTTGCCGATTGGAAGAACGATCCTTCAGATTTTTGTCATCACAATTATTCCCGTTTTGATGGGAATGTCGATTCGAGCTTTGGCAGAAAGTTTCGCAGATAAGATGGGCAAGCCAGTAAAAGTTCTTTCGGTGATTTTCTTTGTTCTGGTTTTGATTGCGGCAATTTTTTCAGAAAAAGATGATCTTCCTGAGATGTTCAAACAAGTTGGAATCGCCGTGTTGGCTTTGAACGTGACAACTATGTTATTAGGGTTTTTTACTTCTCGGATGGTGAAACTAGATTTATCACAGTCGATCACGATCGCGATTGAATCAGGAATCCAAAATGGAACGCTCGCAATCGTGATAGCTACAAGTGTTTTGAACAATTCTCAAATGTCAATCACGCCGGCAATTTACAGTTTGTTGATGTTTGTGACGGGAGGATTTATGATGTTTCGTTTTGGGGGAAAGAATGGTGATGTTACAATTGGGAGTTGAGAAGATCGCCCCGTTCTAAATATCTAATATACGGTTATATAAGTAAGAAGGAATACTCAATATTCAAGCAGTTTTCATTGTTAATGTCATTATGTGTTATCAGTATCATTTCTGAGGAAGAAGTTGATTTCTATCTAGGACTATGTTACGACTTGACATCCCCCGCCTGATTCATGTTTAAATCGGGTAGGTTTTTTTAGATAAGTTTGGTGAGTGTTATTGATGAATACGGTACAAGCGGTAGCGAAAATTTTGCGAAGTGAGGGCGTTGAATGGGTGTCTTGCTTCCCATCCAACCCACTAATAGAAGAAGTTGCCAAAGAGGACATTCGTCCGATAATGTTTCGGCATGAACGTGGAGCCGTTATGGCTGCCGATGGATTTAGTCGCGTAAATAGCCGTGATAAGTTTGGTGTGGTCATTACGCAGAGTGGACCGGGTGCGGAAAACTCTATGGGTGGTATTGCGCAGGCCTTCAGTGACAACGTTCCCATTCTCTATCTGCCAGCTGGTCCTCAACTCAGTGAGTATGCGATTCGTCCCAATTTTTCTGCGGTTCGTACTTTTCAAACTGTTTCGACTTTTGGAGAGGTAATTACCCATCCTAGCCAAGTTTCTAGTGTTTTAAGGCGGGCCTACCATCATCTTCGAAATGGACAGCCTGGGCCAGTAATTGTGGAAATTCCTGCTGACGTTGGAAATCAGGTGTTCTTAGGAGATACTATTGACTATAAGTCTCCAAGACGGGCACGTCAGATCCCTGATCCAGATGATGTCAACACTGCTGTTGAACTACTTCTGAAGGCGAAAAAACCTGTCATTTGGGCAGGTATGGGAGTGCTGCTATCTGGTGCTAGCCAGGTTCTTCGAGTGCTAGCCGAATTAACGGGAATTCCAGTTTATTGTACGATGCCTGGAAAGTCAGCATTTGATGAGCGCCATTCACTTTCTTTAGGGGCAGGTAGTGGTGCGACTACACTTCCCGCACGTAGGTGGATACAGGAGTCGGATGTTCTTTTTGCTGTAGGGTCTAGTTTAACAAAAACCCCCTATGGCCAACCAATTCCAGATGGAAAGATTATTATCCACAACACCGAGAGTCGGGAAGACATTAACAAGGATTACCCTGTTGAGATTGGCTTGCCGGGAGATGCTCAGTTGACATTGCAATCCATGATTGAATTTGCAAAGTTAAAAGGCCAACCTCCATCCGATGTAGCTCGGGAAATTTCGGGGCTAAAAGAGGCTTGGATGAAAGATTGGACACCATTACTGAATTCTAACGAGATTCCACTCAATATCTACCGGGTAATTGGGGATATTGTTAAAACCCTCGATTGGGAAAATAGTATCGTAACTCACGACGCTGGAGGGCCGAGGGACTCCATTTTACCCTTTTATCCTGCTACAGTTCCAAACAGTTATATTGGGTGGGGGAAAACCACCCATCTCGGTTTTGGAATTCCATTGATGATTGGCGTTAAGTTGGCTAATCCTGATAAGTTCTGCCTTAATTTTATGGGCGATGGTGCTTTTGGTATGTCTGGGTTGGATATTGAAACAGCAGTCAGGGAAAAGGCTTCGATCACCACTATTGTTTTGAACAATGGAGGGATGGCGACTTATCCAGATGGTATGCCAACGGCACGTGAGCGGTACGGGACGACCGAAATGACGGGAGACTATGCCAAAATTGCGGAAGGTCTGGGTGCAGTTGGTATTGTTGTAATACAGCCGACCGAAATGGTTCCTGCGCTTCGGCGAGCACAGCAGTTGAATGCTGAAGGGCAGACAGTACTCATCGACGTGCATTCCAATATGGAAGCCCGTCGGTCGCGGCCGTAACAGTCTGTCTGAGGACTTTTTCTTATAAAAAAATTGTTGGTCGAGTTCTGTCAGTGACTCGCTTAAGATATGAGGAAGAGATCAGGACTAAAAATGTGCCTATTCCATTCGGTAATCATGATAGTTGCTGTTTAACGGGATGGCCAGTTCCAAATGGGCGTATTAAGTGGATCCTGGTCTTGAATGTGCGTTTCTCCTAACTCTTTCTCGAGGCGGATCAACTGGCTCCGATCGTTTTCTTCTAATAGTTCGGCTAACATAGGCAAATGAGTTACAACCCATACCTGTGATGTTTCACTGGCTTTCCGAATCAACCTAGCCAGTGCCGGAACCAGTTCATGGTGTAGACTCGTCTCCGGCTCGTTTAGCACCATGAACTCTGGTGGTCGAGGTGTCAGCAACGCCGCAACCAATAACAAGTATCGTAACGTTCCATCCGAGAGCTCTGCTGGGGAAAGTGGTCTCAACAGACCATGCTGTTTAAATGCAACTTGAAATCTCCCTCCATCGAACTCAATCCAGAGTTCTGCTCCAGGAAAGGCGTCTTCGATTGCTGTTTCTAATCCTTCAACATCACCGATTTCGATAATGGTTTGCAACGCTGCAGCTAGATCACGACCGTCGTGAAATAACACCGGAGTATGCGTGCCGATTTGTGCCTGCCGTGCTGGGGAAAATTCATCAGTGCGAAAGCTATCGTAAAAACGCCAAGAACGAATGCGGTCTCTAAGTATGAGCACCTCTGGTGCCAAGGTCGGATCCGCTATTTGCGTGAGCATGCTATCGTATCTAGCGAGATTTTCTGATGCTGTTTGCCACTTGCCCCTGCTATCACGTACGCGTACCAGACTGCCATGTCTATCTGCCAATGCTGAAGGGGCACGCCATCTGTCTCCGTGCCAAATTGCTTCACGCTTGATTTCGGGATCGTGGTCAAAAGCAGAAGGGGGCTTCTGTGGCACTGGTAAGCCAAACTCGACAGAGTAACTGAAATTATCCGACGCAAAACCGAGCTTGAGATTTACCGGTTTTTTGCGTGGTCCACCTTGCACTGGCAAGTGATTTTTTTTAACGTCTTTTGCAAAGGTCTCAGGTCCAGCCCAAACTGCGGAGTTAATTCCTCCCTCGCGTGCTAACGAGGGTATTGCTCCGCCCATTGCGGTGTCGCTTAAGAGCCTAAGTGCGCGATATAAGTTCGATTTTCCACTGCCATTGGCTCCTATAATGATCGTCAGTTGGTCAAGTGGAAATATGACTTCTCGCAAAGATCGATAGTTGGCAATGGCAAAAGTATGGATCATGTCTTATTCTCCTAGTATAAATTAACCTCGCGTGTCAATTGATTATTTTGCGGAAGTTTATCAACTAGAGGATAGAAAATCAAGGAGGAGGCATCCGATAATTTAGCAAGGGGTTCTTTGGAATTCTGTGAATCTTCTCGCGGGCGAGGCAGATCTTTTGCGTTTATTAATTACAAAGTTATGTCTGATGAGGATGAAGCTAGCATCGAGCTGTTAGTCGTTGTGTTGACAAATACTCAACTGCATTCTACAATATTTAATATGAAATTTATCTGCGCGATGCGACTACATCGACAGGTTGAGCGCATGTGGACAGTATGTGAAATTTTAGGTTCAGGCAATCTTAAGTGAAGCGTAGATTTTCTTAATAACCATTCCTAAGTATTAGAAAGGTTGTAGGAAATCATGACGGCCTGAAATCGTCGCTATGCTAATAGTATTTAGGGGATAAATAGAGTTTGAACGTTAGAAAAACCATACACGCTTATTTTGACGCACTCACTGCCGGAGACACTCAGCAATTGGTTGATCTTATGTCGCGGGCGTCCTACTTCACCAAAATAGGCACTGATGAAAACGAATTTGTTGAAGGAGGCCGGAGTGCTTCGGATTATTATCGTCATCATGTAGCTAGCACAGAAGACTTCACTATTGAATTTGACCACCTCGACATACAAGAACGCGACATAGTTGCTTGGTTTTACACGCGCCAAATCTGGAATCTCAAGTGGCAAGGTGTAGAAGAAAAACTGCTAGTTCGAATGACCGGCGTGTTGGAAAAAGAAGCAGGCACTTGGAAATTTGTCCAGATTCATGCTTCGATTGGTACCCCTGAATCTGTGGGTTAATATGTTTGATCTCCGTTCCAACATCCTACTCATTAAGACAGACCAACAACGAGGCGACTGCCTCAACCTTGACCCTCATGCTCCTTCCTGTTTGCAAACTCCCAATTTGGATTGGGTCACCCACATAGGCACGCACTTTCGTCGTGGATACTCCGACTGTCCTAGTTGTATCCCATCCGTCTCTCACCCCACTTGTGGCTTATTACGATCGTTATATTCACCGAGATTTGCCCAAACCCATCATCGGCGATTGGGTGCCCGAATTTGATCGCTCTCAGAAGAGGCTTGGCCCCCGATGCGTGGGAAATTTGCCTCTGAACACGACATGCGCTGTTCTCGGATGCTGTTTATTATGGCATGATCAATTTCGTGAATGACTAGGTTGGTCGCCTCATCCAGCATGCCGGTGGTCTCAAAAACTGTCTGACCGTTTTCACTTCCGATTACGGAGAAATGCTGGGTGATCACAACCTCTTTCGTAAGACTTGGCCCTACGAGGCTTCCACCCGAATGCCTTTTCTCATGCGCGCTCCACAGAAATATGAATATTCTAAGGAAATCACTTGCGAAAACCCTGTAGGCATTCAGGGCATCATGCCTACTATTCT
>PBXZ01000038.1:0-14867 GCA_002729415.1 Candidatus Poribacteria bacterium
GAAGCCTACGCCGCCGGCGAGCTCAAGCACGGCCCCCTGGCACTAGTAGATGAAGACATGCCCGTGGTCAGCGTCGCACCCAGCGACAGCCTGCTGGAAAAACTGCGCTCCAACCTGGAAGAAGTCCGCGCCCGCGGCGGCCAGCTGATCAACTTCGCCTGCGAAACCATCGAGCCCAGCGGCGACAGCAGCGTCCAGACCGTCGGCCTGCCCTGGGTCGAAGAATGCGTCTCCCCGGTGCTCTACACCCTGCCCCTGCAACTGCTCAGCTACCACGTTGCACTGGTCAAAGGGACAGACGTCGACAAGCCCCGCAACCTGGCAAAATCGGTGACCGTGGAATAGGTACACTTCTTGCGTAAGCCTGACCGAGAATGGCCAGGCCAACGGCCAACCCACGTGATAGACAGAGTCGCTTAAATCGGGGCCAAATTCGCGCCCAAAAATGGCGCACAACAAGGTAAACTGCGCACCGTTTTTAAATAAGGCAATCCGGTGACAGCCGGATTGCATCGCCACTGGCGCACTTCAAGAAGATTCGGAACCAATCCGAACATCCCCTCTCAAAGCACCCGGCGCGCAGCCCAAGCCGCACTGCGCCGCCAACCTGCTGTTTTAACGAGAGTTGCAGTATCAGGAAGGTCACAAAAAAGTAACCTTACCTAAACATACTAAGCCGGCCTAAAATGCATCACCGCCCCTCTGGCGCCGCACCACACGCTGCCAGAAGCAAGCAAAGTCCTCAGGATGAAGACTGTAAATCCTGGGGCGGTAGCGTGCCTGAACGCCTGTTTATTGTGCAGCCAACGCGTCTCGGGCCTGTATCACTTTAGCGACACAGCAAGCTTGACCCCCACCGGGGCCATGGATACAGTCGAACAGCCCTCCCAGCTACCCACAGCACAGAGGGCCGCAACTCAAGGCAGAGATAGCAGCAACATGTTCAATTCCATCCTCATTGTCTGCGTGGGCAACATCTGCCGCAGCCCCATGGCCGAAGCCATGCTTCGAGATCAGTTGGCGGGCAAGAATATCCGCGTTGCCTCCGCCGGCGTCGGCGCCCTGGTAGACAAGCCCATGGACAGCACCGCGCTGGAAGTCCTGCGTGAACACGGTGGCGATCACGCCGATCACAAAGCCCAACAGCTGACCCGCGAGATGGCGCATCAGTACGACCTGATCCTGACCATGGAACCACGCCATGTGCAGGACATCCTCAAGATAGCCCCCGAGGCACGCGGCAAAACCTTCCTGCTTGGCAAATGGCAAGGCGATCGAAAGATCCCCGACCCTTACCGCCAGCAACGCCCCGCGTTTGAGCACGTTTATCAATTGGTCCAGCAAGGCGTAGCCAGCTGGGCCAAGCACCTATAACAAGCACACAANNATTCCACTCCTGATTTCCGAAGGGATTACATGCAGAACAACACCCCGNCTACNGCANNACANCACGACAGCGACGAAATCGATCTNCTNGCCCTNCTCGGCGCANTNATAGATGGNAAATGGATCATCGCCGGNTTTACCGTCTGCTTTGCAGTNATCGGTGTNGCTTATGCGTTGTTGGCGACGCCGATTTATCAGGCAAACGCGNTGATTCAGATTGAGGAGAAGTCAGGTAGCACCCTTTCCGGACTCGGCGAACTCTCAGACATGCTCGGCAGTACGCCTGAGGCGGTTACAGAAATTGAGCTGCTCAAGTCCCGCGCGGTAATCGGACAGGCAGTGGAAAACCTGAAGCTCGATATTATTGTAGAGCCAAACTACTTCCCAATTATTGGCCGCTGGATGGCCCGTCGGTTTGAACCGGAAACCAGCGACGCAGTAGCCTCGCCGCTGCTCGGCTTCGACAGTTATGCCTGGGGTGGCGAAAACGTCGACATTTTCCAGCTTGAAGTTCCAAACAGCTACCTGAGCGAACCGCTTGAGCTGGTTGCCGGCGAGAACAGCACTTACACCCTCTACAACGAAGATGGCGACGTTTTGTTGCAAGGTACAGTTGGTGAACAAGCCAGCAAAGATGGCTTTACCATGCAGATTAAAACGCTCACCGCACGGCCAGAAACCCGTTTTGACGTCACCAAACAACGCAAACTCAACACTATCATCGGTTATCAGCACCAGCTGGGCGCCTCAGAGCGCGGCAAAGACTCCGGAATTATCAGCCTGAGCATGCAACACGAAGAGCCGCAGTACGCCATTGAAGTACTAGACGAAGTAAGCCGCCTGTATGTACGCCAGAACGTAGAACGCAACTCCGCCGAAGCCGCCCAAAGCCTCGAGTTTCTGAAGGAACAACTCCCCCAAGTACGCAAAGAGCTGGAGCGCTACGAACAAGCGCTCAACGAGTACCAAACCAGCACCAAGTCCGTCGATATCACTATCGAGACCCAGGCTATTCTCGATCAAATTGTAGAACTAGACACACTGATATCTGAACAGAATCTAAAACGCGCGGAAATGGAGCGCCGCTTCACTCGCCAGCATCCGTCCTACCAAGCCCTGCTTGATCAGATGCAACAACTGCAACGGCAAAAATCCGAGTTGACTAGTAAGGTTGAGTCACTGCCAGCAACCCAGCAGGAGCTGTTGCGTCTCACCCGTGACGTCGCCGTCACCACCGAGGTGTATACCGCCATGCTTAACAGCACTCAAGAGCTGGACGTGCTGCGCGCGGGCACTGTTGGCAATGTACGCGTTATCGACACCGCAGACGTCAACGTAGAAGAACCAGTCCAACCCAAAAAGGCGTTGATCGCGATAATCGCCACGCTGCTAGGCGGTTTTGCCGGCGTGGCCCTTGTACTACTGCGTAAAGCGCTGAACCGTGGGGTGGAGGATCCAGAGGTTATTGAACAACTGGGCCTGCCCGTCTATGCCACCATCCCCTTTAGCCGAGACCAGGAAGTGGTCGAAGGTGGTGTAAAAAGCCGCCGCCCTGCAGGCCACCACGCAGCATCGGGCCTGCTAGCCGTCAGCAATCCAGCAGACCTCGCTATCGAAGCCCTCCGCAGCCTGCGCACCAGCCTGCACTTCGCCCGCCTGGAGGCGAAAAACAATATCTTGATGATTTCAGGCCCCAGCCCTGGTGTGGGAAAATCATTCGTTTCCGCCAACCTCGGGGCCATCATGGCGCAGGCCGGCCAGCGTGTACTGTTAATTGACGCCGACATGCGCAAAGGCTACCTGAACAAGCTGTTCAAATTACCAGCTGAAAATGGGCTATCAGAACTACTAGCCACCCGCATCACTAGCAACGATGCTATCTACAAAACAGAAGTAGACGGACTGCACATAGTACCGCGAGGTCAGATTCCGCCAAATCCATCTGAGCTACTTATGCACGCCAACTTCACCAGCTTCCTGGACAACGTAAAAGACGAATACGACATCGTCATCGTAGACACCCCACCGATTCTAGCCGTAACGGATGCAGCCATCGTAGGCCGACAAGTGGGTATGAGCCTGATTGTCACTCGCTTTGCAGTGAACGCGGCGAGAGAAATCGAGGTAGCAATGCGCCGCTTTGAGCATAACGATATCCAGCTTAAGGGCGCTATCTTCAACGCTGTAGAAAAGAAAGCCAGTGCCTATGGCTATCGCAATTATGGCTATTACAATTATGAATACAAATCGGATCAAAAATAGCAATTGCTAAGGATTGGTAGATATCCGACTTAAAGCGTGAGGCACAAGAAGGTGACAACCATAAAATACTTGCACGGCAAACCTAAAGCGTAGCCTCCCTAGGACATATACTGAGTCTCCGCCTACAGATCCGGCATATACAGCTCTTAGCAACAACTAGGCAGGGCGCAGAGCTCCAAAATCACAAAACAAGCAAAATAGAATAAAATATCGAGCTGCAACTCAAACTTTAACGCAGATCTACTGCGCCCATATTGCTCACCAAAAAAAAGCACTTAGAGACACATGACATGCATAAAAATTGAGTCCATTTTTTCAGCCATCTAAGAAAAATCACTCAAAAAAAATAACTCTAAAAAACAAACCCCGCCAAAGATCATCAAGTACAGTGACAACACCATAGAAGCAAGAAAAAAAACAAAAAAACAAAAAAACAAAAAAACAAAAAAACAAAAAAATTTATACCTTACAACTCAGCCAACCAGCGGCCACGAAGAGGCATACAAAAACCGAAACCTACTAAAATAAAAGCGACGCATGAACAGGAAAGCCAAAATGCTCTTAACAAAGACACCGCAAATAAAAAAAGCGGAAAATAAAATATGATAAGCTTGCTTGCCATCGCCCTATGCATAATTAGCGGCGCAATAAGAAAGCGTCTATTCTCCCCAATTTATCTATACTCGACAATACTTGCTGCTTATCCAGCAACGGTATGGGTATACAGCGAAATAATCCCAGCACAATATATACCTCAAGTATTCCCATACTTCACAAAAGAAGAAAGCCACACGTTCTACATATTTTCTTTCATTGCAGTTGCAAGCTTACTACTCTCCGAGCTAACACTAGGAAAAAACAGAAAAACCTACTACCAGCCACCAGAAAACAGCAAGCTTGCATTATACAGTAGGACAACGTCATCAATAGCATCACTCATGCTTGCGGCGCTCATAATATCCTTTGTGGCAATAAATAAAGAAGAATTCTTGCAGTCGTACATCTACCAGCTACTTAGAGCATCCGAGTTCGAAGGCAGTGTAGCCAATAAAATAAGCACGTTCTCCGCCCTAGAAACAGCATTTTTAGTAAACGCGTTCTTTACCCTCATATTCTGGGACGGCAAAGCATACAAATCAAAAACATTTATGCTCTCAGTATTAATGTACCTAACGATAAAGATACTTATAGGCAGCAGAATGATGGTAGTACCTCTACTTCTGATAGGCCTACTTTATTATCGCGAAAACGCGAGAGCAACCAGGTACTTTACAGCAAGCAAAACACACCTAAAGATATACGCATCACTAACAACACTAATTGCAATATTCATCACTATAAACTATTTCCGAGACAGAGAAGGCTCGATAACCTTATACGAAGGCTGGATACATTTCACACATGAATATCTTTTTGCATCGATATCAGCGTTGTACTCAAGTAGATATGTCGCGATAGGTAACACGCCCGATGGACTCTCAATGTTCTTTGACGGCGTTATTGGGATCATACCATCCTTCATATTTGGTGGTGCCAACATAAAAAACACTGTCTTGGAGTTCTCTCAATGGAAAAACTCTATTGGTGGATTTTCTAACATCAGCCCCGTTGGCGGCTATTACATGCCAGGACAAATTTACTTAATGACGAAAAGCTTTTTTCTAACCGGTTTGTTTTTCTTTTCAATAGGCTGCTTGATAAACGTTTCAGAAAAGCTTTTTTACTCATCAAAAAAAATATGGATTAAAGTCGCATCAGCTCAAATTGCCTGCTTCGGAATCGTATATGGCGTACGCTCCGAGTTCTGGATATTTGAGAAGTTCATCATTCAACAGGCATTTATCATGACCATAATCATAGCCACCATTTACGCACTTACATACAAATTATTTTCAAAAAAATCAAATGTATAGTAAAGCACTATCGCTATTTATTAGAGCGGCTTACGCCCTTTCAGGGCTAGCCGTAACCTTTGTAATGGCGAGACACTTAAGCATTGACACATTCGCTTATTTTAACTCTTTGGCAGCAGGAATTGCGGTCATAATGCCAGTACTCGCCATGGGAGGCGGCCCACTTTTGATTAGAATGGGGGTATCAAAAAGAAAAAATTTATCCCAGCGTCTTGGGCGAATTCAGAAGCTTTATTTATTTATACTGGCACCGGGAGTCGTAATATCAACTTTAACATTCCAGCATTACGAAAACGCAAAGGCATTTTTATTAATTTGGCTAAATTTATGCCTATTCTTCTATTCAGAAATGTTTAGATCACATCAAAGATACACAACTTCATTTATTTTTGGCAACGGCGCGGCATCTACCTCAACAACCGTACAAGGACTGGCATCCATCACCTTGCTACTAGCAACAACATTTTTAGTCGGCGAAATAGGAACAACTGACGAGCTATTAAACATTTTATTACTAGTAAGCTTGCTTCCTTTTCTTGCCATGGTATGCAACTCATTAAGGATCAAAACATGGAGAGGCCAACTAAACCTTAGATGGGTGAGAACCTATTTCAAGATAGGCATACCATTCGCGTTGACAGGACTAGCTTTTGCACTAATTGCAGTACAAGAATTGATATACTTGACCGTGTACCATAGCAATACCCACGTAGCCGAATACTCCCTCATCATCCGAACGACATCCATTACATTGGTGATTTTCACCATATTATCTACGTTCGCCCAGCCTATATTTCTCTCGGCGGTAAAGCGCATAGACGTAACAACCAACATCGCAAAAATACGCATACTTAGCCTAACTGCATTGGCGCTTTGCTGCGGATCAACAATAATGCTAATAACGAATGGCCCTGAAGCAATCTGTTACTTTGGAGGGGAAAACTACTGCAAAATCGATCGTTCTCTAATAGCAATAAGATCGTTAGGGCTCCTAGCATATATATCAGTTGGATTCGCCTCCGGTCTACTCTTGGTAGTGCCCACGGGAGCGAACTCAGCCCTCAACTGCTCCTTAGTGGCAATTGTAGTATTTTGGATTTTTGTTTTTATTTTACCACTAGAAGGCCCTTACAAAGCATCAATAGCATTCTCATCCTCCTACTTTGTTTACGGGATACTTCTTGCGGTACAATTAAAGAAAAAAACCAAATATTCTTTTTTTATAACAAACAATTTATTTGGACTATTGAATGCAAAAAAAAATTCTAATCGCCGGCCAAGCTGATCATGACAACTTCGGTGACTCGTTGATTTTTTCAATGTATCTTAAACTCATCCGACAAACCGCACCCGAAGCCTGCACAAAAATATTAAATCCCTCTCAAATATTTATAGACAGATTAAATAATGACAATGAGCCCGTCTCTTCTGTAATGCTAGACCAAGAGGGAAGTATAGACGATGATGCGGACTACATTATTCTTGTGCCCGGTGGCTTCCTGGGTTGTCCAGATATAACTGATCCAGCCTGGCAAATTAAATGGATAAAAAACAGCTACATCAAAAAAGCGTTGAAAGCGATCAGCGAAATTTCAAAACCCACTTTAGTTCACGGCGTTGAAATAGGCCCTTTTCTTAGGCCCTTGGTGGCTAAGACAATACGCATCTTCTTAAAAGGCAGCTTCATTAATAAAGTTTATTCACGCAACCACGGCGGCGCTAATTACGCCAAAAAACATTTACACATAAATCCAACCGTACTGCCCGACTTTGTTTCAAGTGTTACCCAATTTTATCCAGAAGACAGTCTTGAAGTTAACACAAACGAACTAGGCATCCATGCAACCGGAAAAATATTCTCAAACAATATTTTAGCGAGAAATTTCTTATCCGACATTGAAACTTGCATAAGCAAGGCAAACATCAAATCAGTGATGATTTTTTCCGACCAATTAATCCCCTCCACCCATAAAAGCTCAATAAGTAAGCTTTGCGCACGCCTGACCGAAAAAGGCGTGAAATGCACCATCAAAGACTACGAAGGAATCTTACCCACTCTAAAGAACATACAGTCATGCTCTACAATCATTACTTCAAAACTGCATGTTGGCGTATGCGGGCTTAGCTATTCAAAAAAGGTAGTCTCTATTTCTTCACATCCAAAGCTGAGCAGATTCTACAGCGATTCCGGTCTATCAAGCTTCAATACAAACTATTTTTTTTCCAACCGAAAATCCAAAATAGATTTAATGTCCCGCATCTTGAAAATGAACAACTCGCAATACTTTAACTCCTACAAAAACAATAGCCTCGAAGTCTATTCAATATACCGCTCCAGCTTAGTCGACTTCTTGGAGTAAGCGATGAAAAAAAGTTTAGCATTTATTGGCACGGCCCCCCCACCAGTGACAGGTGAGAGCCTCGTCAACGATCTAATCAAAAAAAACCTAAGTAATGAATTCGACATCCATTCTATTGACGCGAACATAAACGCACATGCGGCAACTCCAGGCAGAGTGACTTGGAAAACAGCCGCCCTACAACTAAATTGGATTATACGCACTCTCGTCGCACTACAGAAAACCAAATTCGCGTCGGCATACATAGTGTGCGGACAGACTTTGCCGGGGTTATTACGTTTTTCACTACCAATAATCATTTGTAAGTTAAAGTGCCGGAATGTCGTTATACATTTTCATGGCTCTCAAGCTTCCAGAAGCTTAGACTCATCCCACTTTATTATTCAGCACTTCTTAAGATGGATTTTCTCAAAAACCACAATTATCGTGCTTTCTGAAACCCTTAAGCAGCCGCACCTGCAGAGCTTTCAAACCAATATAAATATTGTGAGGAACTTCGTCCCTCATGATGACTTCACCAAAAATTGCGCAAGGCTTGATAAGTTAGCGGGCCAAGAGCCCATTAGATGCCTGTATATGTCGAACTTGTTGCCCGAAAAGGGTCTATGGGAATCGATATCATCTGTCGCTGAAGCGCGCAAATTAGGAAAAAACATATATCTAGAGATTTGCGGCGACGGTAGCCAGGGGGTCATCCAAAAAATTTCGGAAATAGAAAGTAAGAATGACTGGATAAAGTATCGTGGTGTTCTGTCTGGCGAGCAAAAATATTTAGCCCTTGCCAACTCCCATATATTTTTACTTCCCACTTACTACCGAATTGAAGGAATGCCGATTTCCTTACTTGAGGCCGCTCGCTTTGAATCTGTTATTATTACCACTAATCAAGGTGCGATATCTGACTTCGTTGTAGACGGAGTGACTGGCCACATCTGCAAGCAGCAAGATGCACCCGATTTAACGAACACCTTGATCTTCCTAGCAGAAAACCCACGATCACAAACATCAGTAATCGATAGCGCGCTTGAAAAAGTCAAAACGGAATACAGCTTTGATCAATTTTCTCGCGCCATAAAATCACTTTTGTAACGCACTTAGCCTCTCGGAGTATTAATTTTGAAACAAAAAAACAAAGTAGCCCTCATCACAGGCATAACAGGCCAGGACGGATCTTATCTAGCTGAGTTCCTTCTAGAAAAAGGCTATGAAGTCCACGGTATTAAAAGAAGAGCTTCTTCTTTTAATACACAGCGTGTTGACCATATTTATCAAGACCCGCATGTAGACAACCAGAAACTCATCCTGCACTACGGTGATTTGACAGACTCATCCAACCTAACGCGTATTCTCAAAGAGACTCAGCCTGATGAAGTCTATAACCTCGGAGCTCAATCTCATGTCGCGGTGAGCTTCGAGGCCCCTGAGTATACGGCTGACGTAGATGCCATGGGCACGCTGCGACTACTCGAAGCTATAAGGCTGCTGGGGCTGGAGAAAAAAACTCGTTTTTACCAGGCCTCAACTTCTGAACTATACGGTTTAGTTCAGGAAGTTCCGCAAAAAGAGACCACGCCATTCTATCCACGTTCACCCTATGCTGTTGCAAAAATGTATGCGTACTGGATCACGGTTAACTACCGGGAAGCTTATGGAATGTATGCCTGCAATGGCATTCTGTTTAACCAT
Organism: Candidatus Poribacteria bacterium; assembly: GCA_002729415.1. Taxonomy (GTDB): domain Bacteria; phylum Poribacteria; class WGA-4E; order WGA-4E; family UBA9662; genus UBA9662. The sequence continues at coordinate 9,608 of PBXZ01000038.1, forward strand.
GAGTCGCCACGCCGCGGCGAAACATTTGTAACTCGGAAGATAACCCGAGGGCTCGCAAATATTGCCCAAGGCCTGGAGCAATGTTTGTACATGGGCAACCTTGATGCTCTACGCGACTGGGGTCATGCCAAGGACTATGTCCGCATGCAATGGATGATGTTGCAACAGGAAAAACCTGAAGACTTTGTCATCGCTACTGGCGTCCAGTATTCAGTTCGTGAATTCATTAGCTGGTCTGCCAATGAGCTGGGTGTTACCTTACGTTTTGAAGGTTCTGGAGTAGATGAAATTGGTGTTGTTGCCTCAGTCACAGGTGATTACGCACCTGCAATAAGCGTTGGGGATGTTCTGGTCCGGGTGGACCCCCGCTATTTCAGACCCGCGGAAGTGGAAACCTTGCTGGGTGATCCAGCCAAGGCAAAAGATAAGTTGGGATGGGTACCTGAAATTACCGTGCAGGAAATGTGCGCTGAGATGGTTCGTGAGGATCTGAAAGTTGCTCAACGCCATGCCCTGCTTAAAATGCATGGCCATGAAATCCCTGTCGCAGTGGAGAACTAATATGCAGCACGACAAGGATGCCAGAGTTTTTGTTGCCGGTCATAAGGGGATGGTGGGTAGTGCCATCATCCGTCAACTGTATGCCATAGGCTACAAAAACGTATTAACNGCAGACCGTAGTTCACTTGACTTGCACGATCAACGTGCTGTTCTTGAGTGGTTTTCCACGCACAAACCTGACCAGGTTTATCTGGCTGCAGCGAAAGTTGGTGGTATCCACGCCAACAACACATTCCCTGCAGAGTTTATCTATCAGAACCTGATGATTCAGGCCAATATCATTCATGCAGCTCACCTGCATAACGTTCAGAAGTTACTATTTCTCGGTTCATCATGCATCTACCCAAAGCATGCAGAACAGCCGATGTGCGAAGCAGCATTACTGACTGGCACTCTTGAACCTACCAATGAACCTTATGCGATTGCCAAGATTGCTGGTATCAAATTGTGTGAGAGTTACAACAGGCAGTATGGCCGAGACTACCGAAGCGTTATGCCGACCAACTTGTACGGACCTAATGACAATTTCCACCCGGAAAACAGTCATGTCATTCCAGCACTCCTGCGCCGTTTCCATGAGGCTGTTAACGCTGGCGAACCAGAAGTGGTTATCTGGGGTAGCGGTAAACCGATGCGCGAGTTTCTACATGTCGACGATATGGCGGCGGCTTCAATCCATGTGATGAATCTGGATAAGCGCGTCTATGAATCAAATACGTCACCAATGCTGAGTCATATCAATGTTGGAACTGGTATTGATTGCACTATACGTGAATTGGCAGAAACAATTGCTCGCGTAACGGGTTTCACAGGCACCTTATCCTTCGACAGTAACAAGCCAGATGGTGCTCCACGAAAACTAATGGACGTAGCGCGTTTACATAGCCTTGGCTGGTCTCATGCTATCAGCCTTGAAGATGGATTACGCAGCGCCTATCAATGGTTTATTGAAAATATTGATAATGCACGGACGCAGTGATGAAAATTGTGTTGTATGGAATAAATTATAGCCCAGAGCTAACTGGTATAGGAAAGTATTCAGGTGAAATGGGCGCATGGCTATGCAATGAAGGGCATGACGTAACAGTTATCACAGCCCCGCCATATTACCCAGAATGGAAAGTTAAAAATGGTTTTTCTGGACGCCGTTGGGACGCGCGAAATGAGGATGGAGTCAAAATAATACGCTGCCCATTGTATGTTCCTAAAGAAGTTAATGCGTCTAAACGGATCATCCACTTGACCAGCTTTGCAATCAGCTCACTTATTCCTTTGTTGATACAAATTATAAAGAAGCCTGATTTAGTTATATTGGTTGCACCGACTTTATTTTGCGCCCCAAATGCCTGGCTGTTATCAAAACTATCAGGAGCCACTTCGGTACTCCACATCCAAGATTACGAAGTGGATGCACTATTTGGCTTGGGAATTGCAAAGCCCGGTCGCCTGAAGAAATTTGCCTATGCATGTGAGCGTTTTATTTTGCGACGCTTTGACTATTTATCGACCATTTCCAGTGGCATGCTAAAGCGTGCAACGGAAAAAGGCATAGCGTCTGATCGCCTTGTTTTTTTCCCCAACTGGTCTGAAATTGAGCGATTCAAAGCTGTGCACCCCCAACCGCAATTGTTGACCCGCCTCGGAGTACCTGCGGGCAAAAAACTATTGCTGTACTCTGGTAATATGGGCGATAAACAAGGGCTTGAACAAGTTATTGATGCTGCAGATGCTCTTAAGGATCAATCAGAGCTGTTTTTTTTGCTGGTGGGTGATGGTTCCGGGAAAAAACGTTTGATGGAGCTTGCAGATCAACGCCAATTATCCAATGTTGCTTTTGCACCTCTTCAAGCCTATGAAGATCTACCCGCGTTATTGGCAACCGCAGATGTTCATCTTGTTATACAAAAGCGTGGTGCTGCAGATGCAGTATTGCCCTCAAAACTGACCAACATTCTTGCCGTGGGTGGAAATGCTGTTATAACTGCTGACAGCGACACTACCCTTGGCATTCTATGCGATGAGAACCCCGGAATTGCAATTTGTGTAGCGCCTGAATCTGTCCCGGCGCTTATAGCTGGGGTAAAGCAAGCATTGGCGTTACCACATCTCAACAAAATTGCACAAAATTATGCCGCAGAGTATCTAGATAAAGACAAGATTCTTACACGTTTTGTCGCCGAGGTAGCCGGAGATGTGGTTAAGTAAAGAGACTTTTCAAACAATTGTCGCCAGCACCCCCCTATTTTCGATTGATCTTATTGTACGCAATGCAAAAGGCGAAATTCTACTTGGACATCGGCTGAATCGACCTGCTCTAGGATTCTGGTTCGTACCTGGTGGCCGCATATTAAAAAATGAGTCCCTGGATTCTGCATTTATGCGTATTTGCATGGCGGAGTTAGGTACGTGCTATGCACGCAAATATGCACGTCTACTTGATCTTTATCAGCATTTTTATAAAGACAGTGTTTTTGGTGAAGAACCAGATACTCACTACATTGTCGCTGGCTACCTTCTGGATATTAAGGACACAGACGTTTTATTACTACCGGATACACAGCATTCGCAGTTTCGCTGGATGCACCCGGATGATATTAAAAACAACTCCTCGGTTCATCCACATACTCTTGCTTACCTTGAAGCGGTAGCCAACCACCAACGAAAAGGATTCTGATATGTTGCAACCAGTAATTATGGCTGGCGGTACTGGATCACGTCTTTGGCCACTTTCACGTCAATTGAATCCAAAGCAATTTCTTCGCCTGGCTGATACGCAGCTATCCATGTTACAGGCAACTATCGAGCGCCTTGACGGTTTGGATACCCTTACACCAAAACTGATCTGCAATGAACAACATCGCTTTCTGGCAGCGGAACAGTTACGTCAATCAGGAATCATGGGTGCCCATATTCTTCTTGAACCGGTCGGTCGAAATACAGCTCCAGCAATTGCGCTTGCTGCTTTGAAGGCCATAGAAACGTCCGGCGACCCTGTCCTGTTAGTATTGGCAGCAGACCACTTGATTAAAGATCACCAGGCATTTCAATCGAGCGTACTTAAAGCCCTGCCACTGGCGGAATCTGGGAAATTGGTTACCTTCGGCATTGTCCCCACACATCCTGAAACGGGTTATGGCTATATCGAACAAGGTCAACCTTTTGAGGATTATGGCTTTAGCGTAAACCGTTTCGTTGAAAAACCGGACCTTGCTACCGCTAAGGAATATTTTTCTTCTGGAAAGTATTTCTGGAACAGTGGCATGTTTATGTTTCGCGCAAGCCGTTACTTGGAAGAACTTGCCCGGTATCAACCTGCTATTCTTGAAGCCTGTCGTCTTGCCTTGGCAAACGGCAGCGCGGACATGGACTTTATCCGAGTTGATGCTGAAGCTTTCTCAGCGTGCCCTGATGATTCAATTGATTATGCCGTCATGGAAAAAACCAGCGATGCTGCCATGATCCCCCTGAATGCTGGATGGAGTGATATTGGTTCGTGGTCTGCGTTATGGGAGGTCACTGAAAAAGACCAACAGGACAATGCTGTAAAAGGTGATGTAATACTTGAGGCCACCCATGGCTGTTATGTACATGCGGATAGCAGGTTGGTTGCAACTGTCGGCGTTGGTGATCTTGTGGTTGTTGAAACCAAAGATGCAGTTCTGGTGACACGTAAGGACTGCGTTCAAGACGTTAAAAAAGTTGTCGAACGTCTCAAAAACGATGGAAGACATGAGCATATGAATCACCGCGAGGTATATCGGCCTTGGGGGGTTTACGATTCCATTGACAATGGCCACCGCTACCAGGTTAAACGTATTACTGTGAAGCCCGGAGCAAAATTGTCTGTGCAAATGCACCACCACCGTGCCGAGCACTGGATTGTAGTGAGTGGCACAGCCAAAGTAACTAATGGTGAAAAAACCTACCTCGTAACTGAAAACCAATCGACTTACATTCCGATTGGTCAGGTACATTCTCTTGAAAATCCGGGTGTTATTGACTTGGAGCTTATCGAAGTGCAATCAGGCTCGTATCTCGGCGAGGACGATATCGTCCGCTTTGAGGACAAGTACGGTCGCACCTGATACCCCAACCGACTAGCACATCCCTTCCGCTTTTGGACAACGCATCAATGACCACCCTCACCTGCTTCAAAGCCTACGACATCCGTGGCCAACTCGGCACCGAACTCAACGAAGATATCGCCTACCGCATTGCCCGGGCCTTTGCCCGCTTTCTCAAGCCGCGCCGCATTGTACTGGGTGGCGATGTGCGTGAAACCTCGCCGCTGCTGAAGGCCGCGCTGGCCAATGGTTTGCGTGACGAGGGTGTGGATGTGCTGGATATCGGCATGGTCGGCACCGAGGAGGTCTACTTTGCCACCTTCCACCTGGGTGTGGATGGCGGTATTGAAGTGACCGCTTCGCACAACCCCATCGACTACAACGGCTTCAAGCTGGTACGCGAAGGAGCTCGGCCCATCTCCGCGGACACCGGCCTTGCCGCCATTCGCGAAATGGTAGAAGCCGGCAGCTACGAGCTGGTCGACGGTAAAGACCCGTCGGTCGCAGAAGCAGACCGCGGTAGCTATGAGCTAGTCGATACACGCGCGGACTTCGTCAAACACCTTATGGGCTATATCGACGTCACCGCCTTTGACCGCCCGCTCAAGCTCGTTGTCAACGCGGGCAACGGCGCA
>PBXZ01000039.1:0-24411 GCA_002729415.1 Candidatus Poribacteria bacterium
CATCCAGTGAAAAGATTACCAGTGGCTCAATGATCGCCATTGTTGTGATTATTTTTACTGGATGTTGGGTTGCGTTTGCCTATAATCAAAACTTAGGAGTAGATGACAGTCAATCTGTTTTGCTTCTGCACCCGATTGTCGCGGTTTTATTGATTGCGCTTCTCGTCCGAGTTCGGAAACTCATAGAAGTGCCTAGCATTGTTTATATGTTGATTGTTATGATCAGCCTCTGGCTTTTAATCAATTTGTCAAATATGCTAATGCCCTTCTTTTTTGGATTTGGACTTGCCTATTTCTTCCGGTTTATTGTTGGGGGAATCCAAGAAATTCCGCTGCCGTTCGGAAGGCGATTGCGTGTTCCAAAGATTGTAGCGAGTCTTATTCTCTTTGGTCTGACACTTGGTATTATCGGTTTGTTGTTTTGGATTGTGATACCCCAAATTGTTGATCAGACGTTGGGTATGAGCGAAGGCTTGGTCAAATTCTACCGAGATACGATTGCGCCCTTTGTCGCAGGTACCAGCGAAGAAAAAGGTGTCCTCGATAAGATCGAGGATTTCGGGAATAATTCAAGTTCGAGTTTGATCCGTAAAGTAACCCAATTTGCTAAGTATGAGGGGCAAAAAATTGTCGATCAGATGCAAAATTACCTTACAGCTAACTTGGGGTCTCTGGCTGAAACGGGAACAGATTTTTTTGGTCGTGTTTTCCGGCGTTTTTCTTCAATGGCCATTGGTGTTGGAGGGTTTTTAACTACGACGTTTCTGACGTTAATGGTGTTGATTTATGCTGGACATTCACTGGAAACTTATGTTGGAAACTTTGTTGATTTATTTCCATTAGAGAAACAGGGCCATGTATGGCAGTATCTCCATGAAATTAACAAGAACATGGAAGCTTTTTTGCGTGGACAGGTAGTTGTAATTCTGGTGATTAGTTTGATCTCGATAGTTGTTTATTCTGTCATTGGCGTGCCGTTTGCACTTGTTGTTGGCTTGATGGCGGGTATTTCAAATGCCATTCCAACCTTTGGTCCCTTTATCGGTGGTGTGTTTGCGATGCTTGCCTTACTGATGGGATTTGCCGCAGGAAATTTCTTGCTTGTTGGTTTCTTAATTCGTGTGGTTGCTATAATCTGCGCCATTCTGGGAATCCAAGCAATAGATAATTCACTCATTTCACCGAGGATTATGAGTAACGCTGTTGATGTTGATCCACTACTAATTATGTTTGGTGTGATTATTGGCGCCTCAATTTTTGGCTTTTGGGGGGTTATTCTAGCTATTCCTGTAATTGTTGTTTTGAAGTCAATTGTAACGGTTTCAAAAGAGTTATGCATATGAGTTTACCAATTGTAGCGATTATTGGACGTCCAAATGTCGGCAAATCGTCATTGTTCAATTTAATTGCCAAAAAACAGATCTCAGTGGTCCACGATTATCCTGGTGTTACTCGAGATAGGATCTACGCTGATATTGAGTGGGACGATTGCTGTTTTACAATTGCTGACACTGGCGGATTGGATGCTAAGCCGGAAGAAGAACTGATCGATCAGGTGCAGCATCAGGTCGAGACCGCAGTAGAAGAAGCAAAAGTAATTGTTTTTCTCGTTGACGTCCGAACTGGTGTTATGCCACACGATCTGTTAGTAGCGGAGAAACTGCGACAGGCTGATAAGCCGATTTTTTTGGTTGTGAATAAGGTAGAAGGGAAGAAATTTGATAACGATATCTATGATTTCTACCGATTGGGGCTGGGTGAACCAATTCCGATTTCGTGTGCCCAGAATTGGGGAATTGGGGATTTACTTGAGCAAGTTGTATTTGCCCTTCCTGAATCGAATGTTGAGGACGTGGGTTCGTCATCGTCAATAAAAATTTCAATTGTTGGACGTCCAAATGTTGGCAAATCTTCGATTATGAATGCGGTTCTAGGAGAAAATCGTATGATCGTTAACGATAAACCAGGCACGACACGAGATGCTGTCAACATTCATTTTGTGTATCAGCATATTGAATTTGAGTTAATTGATACGGCTGGAATGCGGCGAAAATCCTCGGTAAAGGATAAACTAGAACAATTCAGTGTTCAGCGGGCCATCAAGAGCATTCGACAAAGTGATATCGCTTGGTTGGTTCTTGATGCATCAGATGATATTGCTAAGCAAGAAAAGATGATTGCCAATTATATTGCTACTCAAGGGAAGGCGTCGATTATCTTGGTTAATAAGTGGGATCTGATCGAAAAGGACAATGATACTTTCAATCGGTTTGTAGATCGTATCCATACACTTTTCCCGCAGTTGGATTATGTGCCAATTCTGTTCATTTCTGCTTTAACGGGGCAGCGTGTGACAAACGCGCTTGATTTGAGTTTGGAAATTCACCGTGAGTATTGCACTAGGATTTCAACCACAGAACTAAATAGCGCGCTGACAAAGATCAAATCAGTCCATCCTCCTCCGAGAGTGGGTAAGGTCCGTCCTAATTTAAAGTATATTACGCAAATTGGCGCCAAACCTCCAACCTTCCTGATATTTGCTAGTTACCCGCATAAGATCAAAGCTCATTATGAGGCCTATGTTGTCAATGAACTGCGGGATGCTTTTGGTTTCGAAGGAACTCCACTGCAAATCTATTATCGTTCCACATCAAAAAAAGCAAATTGAAAAACCTACCGATAGATTGCACTGCTATTCCTAATAGGTGATTTTACAAAGTAAAATAAGCTACCTCAGGTTCTTCCTAGATCTATAGAGGTCTTTTGCCTTTGTTTAGGTTTTTCCTGTTTGTTGCTATGAATTGAGCCTTGAAATTTCCAGATTAAAATAATCGTGTTGTCTCGTTTCGGACGGATAGCTGGCGGGCAAAACGTTCCTTGACCAAATTGTAGTTTCCACAGTAAAATGAAAATCATCAGTTAATCTACTTACTTATATTAAGGAGTTTTTGAAATGAGCAGAATCCCAATTGCCTTAGAACTTTATTCGGTCCGTGAAGACGCTGCTGAGGATACGACAGGAACCTTGGAAGCCGTAGCAAAAATGGGGTATGAAGGAGTTGAGTTCGCTGGATATTATGGGCATAGTGCAGAAGATCTCAGAAAAGTGTGTGATGATCTCGGTTTGCAAATTATTGGTACGCACACAGGTTTGGACACACTTTTAGGTGATCAGCTGCCGGCAACTATAGAGTATAATCAAATACTTGGTAATAAGTACCTGATAGTTCCGGGACTACCAGGAGAAAGAACATCTACGACATCTGCTTGGTTGGAGACGGCTGGGATATTTAATGAGATTGCTGAGCAGGTTGCCGAACACGGGATGCAGACCGGTTATCATAATCATAGTGCTGAATTCAAAAAGATGGATGGTGAATATCCATGGGATACATTTTTTGGTAACACGCGTAAAGAGGTAGTGATGCAACTTGATACTGGTAATGCGTTGCATGCTGAGGTTGATGTCGCTCCATTTATTGAACGTTACCCTGGACGTGCGCAAACAGTACACTTGAAAGAGCATTCATCCACAAATAGTAAAGCTTTAATCGGTGAAGGTGATGTCAATTGGCAAGAGATATTTAAATTGTGCGAATCAATTGGATCAACTGAATGGTATATTGTTGAACAAGAGAGCTATGCTTTTTCCCCTTTGGAATGTGTTGATATTTGTTTGAAGAATTTAAAGAAAATGGGCAAGTAAAGCATTAATTTAATAGGGATCGGCAATAATTCATGTAATTTGCCGATCTTTTTTTGTCCTGAGAGAAGACTGTAAGTGAAAATGAAAGGAACAAGTGACAATCTAAATCCTAAAAATCCTAAACTGAAGATTTCAATTTCCATAGCTGTTTTTGTGTTGATTTGTCTTTTTGCTATTTGGGGTGCGTCGCAATTTAATCAAGTTGGCATTGTTTGGTACAGCGTCGTCCCACCGCTTTTGGCAATTACAATGGCAATTGCAACCAATCGTTTATTGACGAGCTTGGGGGTGGCCGTTGGGATAGGTATAATTTTATCGTCAGTACAGAAGAATGTCGGTTTCGAAATGCCATGGTTCCTAATACTCGGAAGTGAAAGTTGGTCAATTTCCAAATCTGTAATTGGGACTTTTAATCTTTCAGTAATCATTTTTATCGTACTTATTTTATCCATGATTTCGGTGATGATTATATCAGGAGGAATGCAAGGTGTTATTAATTGGTTATCGCAGTTTGCTAAAGGTTCTAGATCAACACAGTTGGTGACAGTATTGATGGGGTTGGCTATTTTTATTGATGACTATGCTAATACGATGATTGTTGGTTCTGCGATGCGGCCGGTGACAGATAAGAAAAAAATTTCCCGCGAAAAACTAGCGTTTCTAGTTGACGCAACAACTGCGCCTATTGCAGGGTTGGCGATTGTGAGCACATGGATCGGCTATGAGATATTCCTTTTTGCTTCAACAGCTGAATCGATTGGAATTGACAAAGATGGGTACTCGATGTTTTTCGATGCACTTGGTTACCGGTTCTACTGTCTCATGATGGTCATTTTTGTTTTTGTTAATGTGATTAGTGGTCGTGATTTCGGTGAGATGTTAAAAGCAGAAAAGCGAGCACATTCGAACGGAGCTGTTCTCGCGGTAGATGCAACGCCAATGACATCCAAAGTTTTTTCAACACTAAGTCATAATCCGGCTGCGAGAATTTCCTCTTTCTCCGCTACAATTCCGATCGTGATGCTATTTGGTACAATGGTAGCAGCATTTTGGTTTTATGGAGGAAGTTTAGGCTCCTTTTGGTCATGGACAACTTGGCGAGAGATTCTATCAAGAGTAGCTGAAGAAGGGAATAATGTTCAAGTATTGGCGATTGGTTCGGGTGTTGGATTGTTTACGGCAATTGTTTTCGCGATCACTGTCTCAGGAATTGGTTTTGGTCAGACATTCAAAGCAATCCTTCTAGGGTTGAATGGCAGTCTGTTACCGTCGTTGATTCTGATTTTTGCTTGGGGGTTAAAAGAAGTTTGCGATGCTTTGCGGACCGGAGATTTTTTGGGTGCGACAGTTAGCAATGTCATCTCACCAGTCTGGTTTCCAACAATTATCTTTGTTGTTGCTGCGTTAACATCATTTGCGACTGGTACGAGTTGGGGAACAATGGCAATTTTGATTCCAACCGCCACTCCAATTGCATTTGGCCTAGATGGATCCACCTATGGTATTACAACGATTATTTGTCTTGGTGCCGTACTTGACGGATCTATCTTTGGGGATCACTGTTCCCCGATTTCCGATACCACTATTATGAGTTCTATTTCTAGTTCATGTGACCATATTCACCATGTTCGGACGCAATTACCATATAGTTTAACGGTGGCAGGGCTCGCAATTATTTTTGGATATTTGCCTGCGGCATTTAGATTCCCACCGTGGTTCTTGATCACATGTGCAACGGGAGTGATTGTCCTGATATTTCTTTTTGTTGCTGAGTCGGTATCAGATTCAAGGTGAAAAGCGACTAAATTATGGATTATTGGTTTGCCCTTTAAATCAAATTGGTTGGAGGCTTAGGCATTTCTCCTCCTCCTAGGACCGACTGATCGAAATCAATTATTGCACCTGTCATTAATCCGGATTCTCCAGATGCTAAATAGGCAATTGCACGGGCTGCTTCTTCCACCTTAATGAGACGGCCAAATGGTTGTTTTGCTTCCGCTTCATCCAGCCAATCCTGTCCGTTACTATGATATTTTCGCTGAATTAGATCTTCGCCTGGAGTGTCCATCCAACCAAGGTTCAGGGCGTTCAGGCGAATACGATGGCGCATGACTGCATAAGCAACGTTCTTGGTCAGTGTCACCAATGCTCCTTTTGAAGTTGCATAAGGTGTCAGATAAGGTTGACTGCCATAGGCAGCAATACTGGTGACATTTACGATTGATCCCTTAATGCCTTCACGTTTCATAGTTTGAAGTACATTTTGTATCAAAAGGAAAGGTGCACGAACATTAACCGCCATAATACGGTCCCATAACTCTACTGATGAGTCCCAGATAGTACCCCGATCTGTGGTCGCTGCAGAATTTACCAATATGTGAATTCTGCCGAAGGTTTTATCAGCAACTGCTACAATGTGTTTACATTCCTCAACATTTTCTAGATCTGCTTGTACGAAATGTGCTTGGCAATCAGCTGATGCTAAATCGTTAGCAATCGCCTCTCCACGTTCTGAGTTTCTTCCTGTGATGATGATTCCTGCAGCACCTCGATTGGCAAACAATCGTGCAGTCGCTTCACCTAGCCCTTGGGTGCTACCAGTAATGATGGCGTATTTACCCTCAAACGAGTTTAGATGGGACACAAAAACCGACCTCCAAAAAACATTTGTTTATTGTTTAGATAGCGATAAATTAGATTATTACTAAGCTGTTACGTATTACCAACCCAGTTTTTCTGACAAATAAGCCCTGTTCCGCTTGGCACTGGTTAGCGGGTCTGCATTTGATTCAGGAAGAATATCTTGTTCAACCGTGCCCCATCCTTGATAGTTCATTTCATTTAGAATATTACGAATCGCAATAAAGTCAACCGTCCCTTTTCCCAGTTCAGGAAAGACACCTGCGGTAACTCCATCAAAATAGTTTCCTTCTTCTCTCAGCACTTTTTGTAAAATATTTTGGTTGCAGTCTTTGATGTGTAAATACCAGACGCGATCACGCCACTTCTTGAGCACATCAACTGGGTTGCCTCCGCCATAGGCAATGTGTGCCATGTCAAAGCAGAGGCCAACCAATTCCGGATTGGTACGTTCCAGTACGGCATCAATCTCAGTCGATGTTTCCAGGTAACCTCCAACGTGTGGATGGATGACGGACTTCAGACCAAATTCTTCCCAAACCATTTTGGCAAAAGCATCCACATTACTGGCGAAGGTATTCCAACCGTTTGCATCTAGGCTATCTTCTGGTTGAATGCGCCCAGCCCTTTTGGATCGGTGATCAGCTACAAAAAGCGCGTCAGATAGGACTATCCAACTGCAGTCCAGAGCTGATAGCACCTGTGCTGTTGTGATTGCTTCTTGATATACATCAGAAAGTCCATGTGGATCAATAAAGTTGACGATTGTAAACGCTGAGATCAATTTCAGTTGACGTTGTAACAGTTGATCACGCAATTTGGGAATGTCAAAGGGCAAATAGCCATATGGGCCAAGTTCAGTTCCATTGTATCCTGCGGCCTTTATTCCATCTAGTACTTGAGTGTAAGGAGGTACATTAGGTGTGTCTTTCATCAGTACTCCCCAAGAAACGGGAGCCGTAGCAATATCGATCTGCATCACAGATCCTTCCATATTAAAGAATTGGGTTTGTTGCTCAGTGAGTTTTGTTCGACAATATTAAAGTTTACAGTCTAAGTATAGATCTTTTTTATAGGATTAGACTGTTAGGCCTGCTTCCTGTTCTTCTGTTACGTCCACTTCGTCTGAGATATCAGCTGGTTTGCCAGTCAGATTGAGCGTCTGTCGTATTTTGGCTTCAATTTCGCTCGCGATCTCTAGATTTTCTTTCAGATATCCTATTGCCTTGGTCTTTCCTTGCCCAAGTCGTTCATCTCCGTAATAGAACCACGCTCCACTTTTACGAACTATTTCGCGATCAATACCCACATCAATCAGATCACCCTCCTTTGATATTCCTTCACCGAAGACAATATCAAATTCTGTTTCTATGAATGGCGGAGCAACTTTATTCTTTACGACCTTTACTCTAGTCCGACTTCCAATTGCATCGCTGCCATCCTTTAAGGTTTCAGCCCTTTTAATTTCTAATCGGACGGATGCATGAAACTTTAGTGCCAGTCCACCAGGTGTCGTATTGGGGTTGCCAAACATAACTCCAATTTTTTGACGAATTTGATTGGTAAAGATAACGCAAGTCTTCGATTTATTAGTCACACCACTGATTTTCCGAAGTGCCTTGGACATTAGGCGCGGTAACAACCCAACATGTGTATCTCCCATCTCCCCTTCAATTTCAGCTTCCGGTGTGAGTGCTGCTACAGAATCAACTACAATAACGTCAATTGCACCACTACGGATTAATGTTTCCACAATGTCCAACGCTTGTTCTCCAGTGTCAGGTTGTGAAATGAGTAAGCTGTTCATGTCTACGCCGATGTTCTTGGTGTAAACGGGATCTAGAGCATGCTCTACATCAATAAAAGCAGCGACACCGCCTAGTTTCTGAGCTTCAGCAATAACATGTAGAGCAAGAGTAGTCTTGCCACTAGATTCCATTCCAAACATTTCAATAATTCGGCCGCGTGGGATACCACCAACACCAAGCGCAATATCTAATGCCATCGAACCAGTTGGGATAGCTTCTACCGGGACAACCTGATCGCTGTTAAAACGCATGATTGCACCTTTCCCATGCTGACGTTCAATTTGCAACATTGCGAGGTCTATTGCTTTTTCCTTTTCACCTTCTTCATTCATAATTTAAAGCCTCCTTTGTTCTATGGGAAATATCGTTTATACATATGAGAGTTACTTAATTTTTTATGGTAACCTGAATTTATTCAACACCAAATTGGACTGTTTGAAGTTTTGTGTAGACTGCTCCTTCTGAAGTGAGTTGACTCTTCATCAGCAATATCTGTTTAACATAAATGGGGACATGATTTATCTCGTTATATGCATCAAAATGTGAGGCAAACTTAGTTAAGCTAATGTGATTCTTGATTCGTGCGATTGTAAGGTGTGGGATGAATTTCCTGCTTTCCTTTGGAAAGCTAAAGCGATTGAGGCATGAATTTAGGTTTTCAGCGAGCCTTACGATTGGTGTAGGGTCTGTTGCAATGTCAAACCACAAGACTTTAGGTTGCGAGAAATTTTTAAACGCGCCGATACTGCCGATCCTTATGTTGAAAGGTTGTTGATCTTTCACTGCATGACGGATGGCATCTTCAATGCTTGGAATTTGATTGGAGGCAACATCACCTAGAAATTTCAGAGTCAGATGGATGTTAGATGGTTTGACCCATGATACTTTTGGTAGTATCGGCCGTAATTCCATCTGGATCTCTGCTATTTTATCTTTAATGTCGTTTGGGATATCAACGGCAATAAAACTCCGGATCATTCTATTTTTCTGGTTGATACTTCGCACTGAAAAGGCCTAACAATGCTTTTCTATTTGAGTGTAAGAATTGAAAGCCTGAGACAACGGTTAATGTTAGTGGAATACACATCATAAAGAAAATTACACCGTAGNTATTATGAAGNGGAATAATTCCGATATAAGGATCAATTCTAATATAAAGGTCAATAGCTAGTAATGCCAAAGCAACCGATATGACGATCATTTGTGATAGTGCTTTTGCTTTTCCCCAAGCGTTNGCTGAAACTACTCTACCATGTTTGGCAACAAAAACGGATCGCAAAGNNGTAACAATTGCTTCACGCATTACTATGATCACAACCATCCAAATTGGGATGAAACCGTCATTCTTAGTTGCGAGCACAATTAATGCCGCTGCAATCAGAAGTTTATCGGCAAAGGCATCAGTGAATTTTCCGAAATTGGTAACGTTATATTTTCGAGCTAGTATTCCATCAAAGAAATCAGTCAAAGATGCCATGACAAAAAGAATAAAAGCAAGAATATACTTATGATAGGAAAAGGCGAAAATAAAAATAGGAATTAGGATTAAGCGCAAGATTGTNANGCNGTTNGCAACTTGCTTTTTGTACCATGGATGTTCCATAATAAATCGAGTGGTACTTATCTATTCGGGTGAGATGTCGATGACCTCTGCTCCCTTNGGTATGATAAATTTAAAAAGGTTNGCCGAAAGTGGNANNTCACGTTTNATGTTCTTCAATGTAATAGTNGCACTTACATTATTACTNNNTGNNNTNGTGGANTAATAACCAAATTGGACTGGNAACCAATTTTTNGAATCAATNAGAAGCTCGATTNTCTCGTGNATAGTTGCNTGGTTCCCCGGTTGTGCNAGGAGATGAGGTTTCGGCGTTAANTCCATGCGATGAAAGCCTTTCTCTTCGGCAAGTTTATCGTCTTTTANTNGGTGATTGTAATTNNNTTCTAGATTTTCGAGAGAAAATCCTATTCCTGGNAGCAGTTCCTTACGATCTGGATTTGACCATGTCATTTTGTTGACTTGGTTTAGAANTGGTGTNTAAGACCATGAATACTCACCGTCNAGAACAATCGTTTGCACAATCTNACTNGAGTNTTCCTGATTGAAGTANTCTTGTCTTAATAAATTTGGTTTGCTAAATGAGAGNNGTCCATTGGAAGTTCCCTTATTTGTACCGTGAATGGTTGTTTCCACGAAATCTGCGGTGAAGTTNTTCGATTTCCTATATTCCTCCTTGAAATTNTCTAACACTTGGNNGGCNGTTTGNGCTATCACCCAANCATTACAAAAAAACGATAATATCAGNACAANATTACGNCATCGTTTCATAANAANTTNCCTTTTCTAATTAGTAGCATTCCCGTTGCAATTTGTCAATCTTTAATTTATTTGAAAATTTCAGGATGTCGGTTGATTTCTTGGGTNATAATTTTCTTCGTGTCGTTCTTTGGTACTTGGATTTTTGACCAATCTGTTAGTATTACTGTTAAGTCTTCGGNATTTTCAAGGTTAGAGAGGACAAAAGCNTCNAGTTCTTCTGAGATGTTTGCGTCTCGAAAAAAGCTGTAGAACCAGATTGAAAATTCTTTGATTCTATCTGAATGTGTTGCNAAAACCCAAAAGTTGAATGTACAAAAATCAATACCNTCTTCACAGGTTTTGTTCGATAGCCACANATNNCTTGGGATTCCCTGTAGATGATCGAGGAAATATGTTTTTAAATGCTGATNNTTAAGATAGGTAACCNNCGGCAGGATACTAAACTGAATCGCATATTTATAGGCCCAGACCTCAACTNGAGGTGTTTTCNNCCCTGCTTTTTTGTTTTTACGAGGAAGCAATTTTGGCTCTTTANGTCTCTTTGATTTAATATGTAATGTCTTGACAATTTCCGGTTGCTNTAATAGAATCCCNAGTATCAGTATTGAATTAGCNGTTTNCTGGTGAAAGATAGATCAACATGAATGAAAGTTANTTTCAGCCTANAGATGCAAAGTTTGCCAAAGAGGGATTAACATTTGACGATGTTTTGCTTTTGCCAGCTGAGTCAGAGTTTCCTCCCAGCGAAGCTGATACTAAAACGTATTTAACATCGAATATTCAACTTAATATTCCNNTTTCCAGTTCTGCGATGGATACGGTGACGGAGNCTGAACTGGCCATTGCTCTNGCGAGAGAAGGCGGTATTGGAATTGTCCATCGGAATCTTCCGATTGAACGACAGGNTGAAGAGATCGATAAGGTTAAGCGCTCNGAAAGNGGCATGATTGAGCACCCGATCACACTGACACCCGATAAAACGGTNGCTGACGCGTTAGAGGTGACAGCTTTTTANAGAATTGGTGGAGTCCCTATNATTTCNGAAGACGGGATTTTGGTTGGTATGATTACCAACCGGGATCTTAAGTACGAGGAGAATTATGATACGCCAGTTACAAAACTGATGACNCCACTTNACNANCTTNTAACCGCNCCNCCCGGGATTAGTTTGGAAGATGCAAAAAANGTTCTTCATCAAATTCGAAAAGAGAAACTTCCTATTGTTGATGATGACTATCGACTTCATGGTTTAATTACTATCAAGGACATTGACAAAATTAGGCAATATCCTACTTCGTGTAAGGATGAGTTGGGTCGGCTTCGTGTTGGTGCGGCAGTTAGTCCTTCTTCAAGTCTTGACGAAATTGGAATGCTCGTAGAGGCAAAAGCTGACGTCTTGGTTATTGATACCGCCCACGGTCATTCGAAGAGTGTCGTACGTGCTGTACAGACAGTGAAAACCGAATTTCCGAATGTGGATCTTATTGTTGGTAATGTGGTAACGGGTGAAGCAACACAGAGGCTCATTGATGCCGGGGCAGATGGTATAAAAGTTGGGATTGGGCCAGGGTCGATCTGTACTACTAGGGTTATTGCCGGGATTGGGGTTCCTCAGATTACAGCCATTTATGATTGNGCNGTGGAAGCAGACAAGCAGAGTATCCCGATTATTGCGGATGGAGGTATTCGATATTCTGGTGATATCGCTAAGGCAATTGGTGCTGGTGCAAGTTCTGTCATGATTGGAAGTNTGTTTGCTGGAACAGAAGAAAGCCCTGGGNAAACAATTATCTACCAAGGTCGGAAATTTAAGGTCTATCGNGGAATGGGATCACTTTCNGCGATGCGAAAGCGCGGCGGAAAAGANCGTTATTCGCANGGTAGCGAAGANGATATTTCTAAACTGGTGCCTGAAGGNATTGAGGGNCGTGTTCCATATAAGGGAACTCTAAGNGAGTCCGTTTACCAGTTTGTCGGAGGTCTTCGAACTGCAATGGGTTATTGNGGTACACCTGATATCGAGTCGTTGCGGCTTAATAGTCGCTTTATTCGAATAACAGGTAGTGGATATCAAGAAGGTCACCCACATGANGTTGTTGTNACTGAAGAGGCNCCCAACTATAGTATTTTCGGTACGTAANTATATTATCNNCAAGTTAAGNGCNTGTTCTATAATCTCATCTTTGTTTGTTTGCCATCNTCTTGTNTTTGAGGTTTAGTTTTATTGTTAGTAAGCNGGTTGGGNAATTTTTCGGAATTAGTAGTAGAAAGTATAAGTAGGTCTATCAAGTATTATCGATAAAATGTTCCAGAAGCTACCAGNTGTGAAGTCTCCGAGTACCAGTCCTATGAAAAATGGNACTAGTTGTATATAAAATCTTATCCCTCCATGCTTAAGAATTAGCCACTTTGCAACACCACTNAACGAGAATGCTGCCCAAAACATATGCATGTGGAATGATATTCCATATCCAAGTGGGTGAATGGGCCACCAAAATAGGTGTTTCCGGATGACCGCCAGAAAAAGAGTAAACAGGAATCCAATTGTCATCGCNATGATATGGGGAACGTTTACTGGATGAGGTGAGGTAATCCAGCTGTGTAAAAAATTGTANGCGCGACCACCAAAGCTNTTAATTTGNTTTCCNATTTTTCCGGAGTCAACACCNAGTTTTAGAAATGTATCTAGTAGCATTAGGAAGCATANNGGCATTGCAATTACAATCAGCAAAAGCATTGATCGAGACATTCCNTTTAGGTTAACNCCTGCTTGTTCTGATAACTTGAAGGCTTCGAGTTGNTGTGGCATTGGATGGCTTCGATTATCGCGATTNAACCAGAAAAACANTGAGAACCAGGTTAGATTATTTGCTCCAATTTNTCTCGTTCCAAGTAGGCTAATCAGACTATGGTGTGGACCGATGAAGGTAGTTGAATGGATCGGTAGACCAACTTCTGCCCGGATACGTGTCAGTGTAATTGCAATAGTAAGATGTGCTAGGAAGAATAGAATAGCAATCCAAATGTCCATCCCTCCTCTGGCGGNAAAANAAATTAGAAATATTCCGCCGAAGATAATTCCTAAAAAAGCTGTTCGATACCGCATGGGCTCGTCTTTATCAGTTGCTTCNATGTACCCAATTGCTTGNTGGAAAGCTGATAGAATCTGATGGCGTGTTGTCCAGATTGCTAGNAAACAAACTCCTGTATAGGCACCTATGTTTTGTTCGTATTGNTAAGGATAACCTGGTAGACTATCTAGTCCGATGANACCTCCAATCAAATATTGTGATTTGTAGAAGAAGAAAAAGAGAACGCATGAAGCAAGTAGGTCTAATGGCATTAGGAAACCAAGGCCGACAGCAAATGGATAAATAGTAATTGCAAAACTATCTCGGCGGAGCACTGACCATGGTCTGTTGACGAAGAGGGGATCAAGAGAAATATGCTTNTTCGGGATTTCTGGGATTGATGGGAAGAATATATGGAGTCCATTTGTNAGNCTNATCAANGCGGCCAATCCGAACCCCCACCACATTGGTCTGTTACGNAAGAAGTTGGTCGTGTTGCACGTAATTTCATATGGCAATTGNACAATGGGATAAACTAGCTTTTCTTGTTCGATCCATTNTTTTCGAATAATTACGTTAATGCATTGCATGACAAAAANGAGTGTAAAAGTAAAAACCGACCACCAGAATATTGGCTTTAGCCATGCTAACAAGTAGAGAGGTTCAAATATTGACTTATCTCCCAAGTAAAATGCGCTTAGTATTGTTTGATCGCGAATAGTTAGCCAATCTGGAAGATAATGCCAAAATAGGTTACGCCATTCATTCTCGGATGATGCGAACCAGAACGCGTGAACAATGATAGATACCAAAGGTAAAAACATNTCGTACGACATAAATAGCAACGTAATCGACATCAATACATAGAGTGAGAGCAATTCACTATCTTTTAGTGNATGTTTAGGTGTCCATCTTCGTATTATAAGATTTAAGAAAGTGATCAGTAAGACTGTAAAGACGACGCTATAAAATGGTGCCATGAGCGTNGGAAAAGTGTATCGNAGGGCTTCGCACTCGATATGCCATCGATAAATTACTGGTAGAAGTAACAGTGCAATGAGTATGGNTCGCCAAGTGATTTTCTGAGTNGAGAGTTGTCGATTAGGAGAAGAATATGGCATATGTGAATTGGAGAAGGGGGGTTNCTTTCAACAAGNGGCACATGGGCCACTCGGAAAACTAAGNGGGTATATGGATTGGTATTGGTTCAGTATACGATTTNTAGAAAATGTACAGAGGTATTNNATTTGAACTCACTTTNGTATGGTNATGCTAAACACTTCATGTGGATTGAAGCAAGGTTTTGCCTGTTGTTGGATGAAACAGATGCAATTTAGTCGGATTGAAGTAGATGGGAATGGAATCACCACGGTTAAAGCCAACGTTTGAGCGAGTTCGGGCTTTGAAGGTGATGCTACTCAGATCTAATGTCAGAAACAAATCGCTACCTAATGGTTCNCGNACAACTACTTTGGCGTGTGCTGTAGGTTTATTAGTCGGGGATACCTCAATATCTTCCGGACGAATTCCAAGGCTGACCTCGTTAGGAGTATTTGACGACAAGCGGTCAGCTATTTCTGGTGTCAGTTCACATACAAAGTTTGCACCTTCAATTTGCCATGTTTCATTTTTGTTGTTCAATTTGCCTTGAAAAAAATTCATNGGTGGACTCCCGACAAAACCGGCAATAAACATATTNGTGGGTTGATNGTAGATTTCTTCTGGAGTACCTAATTGTTGTAATTTCCCTTCGTTAATAATTGCAATTCGGTCAGACATAATTAGCGATTCTTCTTGATCATGNGTTACATATATAAACGTTTTTTCTAGTTCGGCATGTAGCCTTTTAAGTTCCGTCCGCATNGTTACGCGTAGTTTTGCATCTAAGTTTGATAGTGGCTCATCCAGCAAGAATACACATGGATTACGTACAATTGCGCGTGCTAAGGCAACTCGTTGGCGTTGACCTCCGCTAAGTTGACGTGGCTTACGTTCCAGTAAATGCTCGATTTCCATCGCTTTAGCGCCATCTTGTACACGATGTTCGATCTCATTTTTAGGNAGATGGCGCATCCGTAATCCGAAAGCGATATTATCATAGACTTTCATGTGAGGATATAACGCATATGTTTGAAAGACCATGGCNATATCACGCCGTTCTGGTGGTACATTGGTNACATTTTCGGTGTCAAAGAACACCTGNCCGTTTGTTGGTGTTTCGAGTCCAGCNACAATGTTGAGCGTTGTTGTCTTNCCACAGCCGGANGGGCCTAGCAAGGTGAGAAATTCTCGATCTGCAATTTCCAACGTTAAATCATCAATTGCGGTCACATCACCAAAGGTTTTGGTTAAGTGTTTCAGGACAACTCTAGCCATAAAAGTTTACTTTTCTAACTATAAANCGGAAAGTTTTTGAATGGATACGATGTTATTTTTTAACAATTGAATTCTCTATCAGATTTCAATGTGTTAACCGGTTACTGCTCCACTGATACCATGAATTATGAAACGCTGAAAGATAAAAGCTAAAATAATTGGTAAAAGTACTACTAGAACACCACCCGCCGCAATAATGGTGAAATCGACCTGTAGTTCTTGGGCAAAGTCAGAAGCAACTACTGTTACTGGCTTGGAAGAAATGGTGGAAGTAAATAGCAGAGCGAAAAAAAACTCACCCCACGAAGAGATAAAGGAAAAAATTCCCACGGCAATCATACCTGGTGTCGTCACTGGCAGAAACACACGGAATAAGGCCCCAATCTGAGAACACCCGTCTACTCTGGCAGCACGTTCCAAATCGAGTGGCACAGTCTGAAAATAACCCTTTAGAATCCAGATTGTAAAGGGGAGTGTGAAAGTAACATGTGCAAGAATAACTGCTAAGTGTGTATCTAACAGGCCATAGCTGCGTATCAGAAGATACATGGGAATCATAATTGCTATACCTGGCACACTTCTTGAGCAGAGATAGAATAACATCAAGGCTAGTTTGCCTGCAAAGTTGATTCGTGCCAGTGCATACGCTGCCAATGATCCAAAGAATAGGTTGAGTACCATCACTGAACTGGCAATGACTAGGCTATTGATTATGGCACGAGGGAATTGTCGTGCTGTAGCTGTTCCGATGTCTAGGTTTTTGGTGTGTGCATGGAAGTATGTTTCATAGCTTTGTAGTGTGGGTTGGTGTGGTATCCAATGCATCTGGGTTACTTCCCGCTCGTTCATAAAACTGACCGACACAACCCATAAAAAAGGAGTTAAGATATACAGGGTTGCCAGCATAACAAGAAAGTATAATGCTAGTCGCTTGGTAATAGTATTATTTATTTTTAGTTGGGTTTTCATCCTTGCACAGTCCCACGATTGTACAGCAATCGAATATAAATAATCGCTAAACTCATGGTGATAAGCATAATCAGGTAAGAATAAGCATTGGCACTACCAAAGTTGAGACGGCCGAAGGCTTCCTTGTAAGTTTGCCAGGCTATGACATAAGTGGCATCACCAGGACCTCCACCAGTTAGCGTGAAAATAAGATCGAATGTGCGAAATCCATTCATAGTTCCGAGAATGGCGACAATCATAATGGGGTGAAGTAACCATGGTAGTGTGATATGAAAGAAACGGTTCCATGCATTGGCACCGTCTACTTTTGCTGCGCGATATTGTTCCGATGGTATTGCCTGGAATGCAGCCAGAAAGATGATACAGGCAAATGGAACGTTCTGCCACACATGAGCGGCAATAGCTGCATTAAGGGCTATGATTGGTGATGCCATTCCCAGATAATCAATCTCTAAGCCTGTTAGTCTATTTGCTAGATTGACACAATCTCGCATTATTTTATCGAAAACGCCGTACTTACCAAGAAGACCGACCCACATTAAACCATTTACTACTCCCGGTATTGCCCACGGAATTAATAGCATTGAACGTACTATCCCGCGTCCAAAAAACTCCTGATTAAACAGCAGTGCAATTCCTAATGCTACCAAAATTATTAGTGGAACCGACAATCCGGTGAAATACAGTGAGACTCCGATCGAATGCCAGAAATCGTAGCTGGTAAGTATATCAAGATAGTTTCCTAGGCCGACGAATTCAAATTGCCCGGGCCGTCGTAGATTGTAGCGATGCAGGCTTGTCCAAAGCGAGACACCAATAGGATACCCAATTAATAGCAGGATCAGAAGAATAGTTGGCATATTAATCAGATAAGCAAAAACCAGTTCACTTCTTTCTTTGGTTGTTAAACTTTTTTTGAACAGTTTTCCCTCGTCTGGTTTTACCATTTGAGGTCTCTTCCAAATTTTCTCCTATTATTTTTCAAATCTGTCATCATTTACGCCCATTCTTGCTTAAAATCTCTACACCGTTTTGCAATTCGTGCCAATCCATCACGTGGAGATTGCTGACGAAGAAGGATTTTCTGAATTTCTGGTTGATAGTAGACGCGGAAATCNGGAAACCACGGAGCTTTGATATTCTCACGTGTACGTGCTACTTGAGAAAGTTTCTTGATGATTTCAATATCACCCCACTGTTCTGTTTGAGCAATAATTTGGGGGTCATCCATCAGAGACTTGTAAGCGAAGCCCAACCCTCTCAAACGAAACCACCGACGAGATGTAAAGTAGTCTCCAGTTGTATCCTTACCACCGAGAAATTGCATGAACTGCCAAGTATTCAATAATTGATCGGTGTTGCAATGTGCTGTCAGGCAATACATCCGGGTCCAACCTAGTGTCCCTTCTTGATCAGGTTCCAAACTTGGTATTGGTGCTATTTGGAGTGTTTTGGCATGGGTTTTCTCCTTGGGTGGAATGTTTCTTGATTTTAGGTATGCTTCGGCTACTGCGCTATTCTGACGGTTATTCACCCATTCAACATCATATTTGCTGATTAAACAAAATGCCTGTCGTCCAGCGGCAGTGTTTTCTCGAATTAGCCCCATAGTCAGCGAATTAATATCGATAATCCGGTGTTTATGGATACCATCTACAATCCATTGAAGAATTTTTTCAGCGCGTTGATCTTTGTCATCAGGAAAGATAGGGGTCAGATCATCATCAAACAAATCTACTTCCGAAGCATAATTCAACGCCCACCAATCGCCAAACCCCATACCTGGTGCTTGTCTAAACCCAAGAACTATTGGATATTCAATAATATAACCGTCAGGCGAACGTAGACGCTTTTCCTTGATTTTTATTGCTTGCTCCGTTAATTCGTTTAAAGTACGTGCTGATTTTTCAAACCCTGCAGTTTCAAGCATCTGTGTGTTGTACACCCAGACAGTAAAGTCAGTGTAATAAGGTAAGCCGTAACGTTTGCCCTGATAAGTCATAGCTTCTAAATTATAATTGAAAATATCTTCTGAGTACTGTTGGACGCCAGGTAAATCGTCGCACGGTCTAAGCCAGCCAGCTTCAACCCATTCGGAAAAGTCATCATCACGGACGTAGCAGCAATCCATTGGGGTCTTGCCGACAAATAAGGCCACCATCTTATCGTGATAGTTCCCCGAGATACTTTGATATGTAACATCGATCTTCGTTTGGTCGGTAAAGAAATCGATATTTTCCTGTACCAGATTCGGTTCGTAAGGCCATCCTTTGAAGATAACACCAGAGGGTTGGTTTCGCATACATCCAGACATTAGACCCGCTCCAGTCAGAGCAGTATTTCTCAGAAAATCACGTCGTTTCATGTCTATGCCATAACTCTTTCAACAAGTATTCCAGCCACTTCAAAAATTGCTTGGGCAAGTCAAGGGTTTGTTAGATTGTGTTAGTATCTACACTTTTGTTTTNNACTGTATTTATACATCTNCATGTTAGATGGTGGGTCAACAACTTCTAGGAATTGGTAGCCAGATATTTGTCGGTGTTTGCAAATCCTCAATTTTAATAGTACTGATTTTTCTCGGATTATACTGCCAATGCAGTTTTATTGATACTTAGGTTCAGCATTTTTTCACAGACTACGCCGATATTAGCAAATAAGAAAGGGCGAGCATTTCCAGCCTCGCCCTCCTAAAACAATTAAGATCAGTTCATGAGGATTTTGTATTGTTATCAGAGTCGGCTTCTCTTAAGGCGTCCCCATACCGTCCCCAGCTTACTGGCTGGCTCAACTGCAAGAGCGCGCCGTTCTGTGTTTGGCAGTTCCGCGTCAACAAGTTCAACGGCTCCTTCCAATACGGCATCCGGTCCCATTTTCCCAAAGTTCTTGATGTTATCACCATCGAGGTCATCTTCATCAAGGTGTAAAAGATACAATGTGTTATCATCAGGAACAAATGCAGTTTTGGGTACGTCGTAATCAGCATCGTAGCGAGCAATATCCGATATACGGACTTCATCAACTAATCCGTCAAAGATTGAGTGGGTTGCACCCCCGCGCTCACGTCTGCCGATTTTGAAAGTCGACGCAGTTGGTTTAACAAATTTACCCGGCATTTCATGGGATTTCCCCTTTTTACCATTGATAAAATGGTGTAAATTTTTGCCGTCCCACACAATTGCAGCATGGTTCCATTTGTCTTTGTTATTCGAAAGTTCACTGTCCGCCCAAGCCCATGGCTGTCCGTTTATCGCAACCGCTGATTGGAAGAGTCCTCCCTTGTTGGCAAATTCCCATTCATCTTCCTTATTGACAACCATTAATTCACCATCAGTTTTGAAAGGCTTATACCAGCATTCAATAGTATACATGGAGCCTAAAGCTTCATTGAAGACTTTATGGTTTTCGGCAGATATATAGGATTCAAAGTCCACACCATCAAGACTGACGGCAAAGTTACTGACCTCTGGGTCCCCCACCGGTTTTTTCTCTGCAATCCCTTCTCCTGCAACTCCTTCTCCTGCAACTCCTTCTCCTGGTTGAGCATCNCCATTGGCAGCTTCTTCTCCTGCGACTCCAGTTCCAGAACTTGGACCAGAATCATCGTCTCCACAACCAATGAAAAACAACCCTGAGAACATCAATAGTATAAGACAAAGTAAGTGTTTCATTAAATTCCTCCGATTTTTTTTTTTTTGAAATTTCTGCGGCAAAATAATCATGAGTAGAGGCGGAATTTCATACCAACCTTACATCGTTATCACCTCCATTTTTAAATTAAAATCGCAACCATCTATTTCAGGATTACCATCCTACGGGTGGCTCTGAAAGTTTCCGCTTGGAGTGTATAGAAGTAGACCCCACTGGAGACATGCTCTCCTAACTGTCCCTTGCCATCCCAATAGGCTGCAGTTTGTTTGCTGAGATAGTTGCCGGCTTGTTGTATACCATAGTCAAGCCGNCGGATAAGTTGTCCATGAACGTCATAGATGCATATTGAGGTTGAAGCATCGTCGGCCAGCATATACGGGAACCATGTTTCAGGATTAAACGGGTTAGGGAAATTTTGTAGCAGCACTGATCGCTTGATATGTCCTAATTGTGTCGTCATAAGTTCTAGATTTGGTTCAACAGGGAGAGGTATATTAAGATCTACACCGGCATTATAGATATAGACAGTGCCTCTATCACCATCTCCATCGACATTGTCCCAGCGAGATCCCACGGCAACAAGAATCTGCCCCTTTAATTTCGCTGCCAATAGGCTTTTATCGATAGCAACTGCATTGCCGAAATTATCGCCTGTGGTCAAGTCCTCTACTTCTCCTTTCCTGAGAAACTGTGATTCAACTTTTTTCTTTTCGAGCCAACTCCCGCCACGGCGCAAATAAGTGTAGGCTGCACCTGCATCCACGTCTACTCCGTCTTCAAAAGGTGCACCAACAATAGCCATATGTTGTGTGATAGCAACCGCGTTGCCGAAAGCGGCTTTTACTTCTGGTGTGCTAGCAGTCAATTTTTGTTGTTGTTTCCACTCCTCTCCGGTTTGGATAAAGATGTAGGCAGCGCCTGCGTCTTTGCCTTTTTCCTCGTCCTTAGGTGCACCGACGATAATGTTACCTTCGCTGATGTCGACAGTGTTACCAAACTTATCACTGCTGTCACCATCGGCAGCAACCAATTTCGCTTGTTGTTTCCATTCCTCTCCGGTTCTAACAAAGACATAGGCTGCGCCAGCATTTCTCCCTTTTTCTTTATCAAGTGGTGCACCCACGACGACAGTATTTCCAGCAATACCAATATCCCAACCGAACCATTGCTTTGCTGCCGCATCGGCGGGAACAAGCTTGGCTTGCTGTCTCCATTGCTTTTCACGACGTACATACACATATGCCGATCCCGAATCCGCACCTGCGTCATCATCATTGGGGGCACCCACAACAAGGGTTTCTCCACTAATATCGACGGAAAAGCCAAATCGATCTTTTTCTTTACCATCATCAGCTTTAAGTTTTTTCCTTTGCCCAAATTTCTTGCCCGAACGTGTGTAGACATAAACAGCTCCTGGGCCTTCTCCTATAGGGCCTCCCGCAACTACTTTGTTCCCACCATCTTCATAAGCTCCAACAACGGCGATATCCCCATCGATAGCCACATCCCAACCAAACCAATCCCTCGCTTTATCATCAGGTGTTAGGAAGTGATGCAACACGTCCCATTTTTGGCCCTTCGCAGTTTTCTTCATTTCAAAGATGTAGACACCTCCGAGATCACCAACATACGAGGTGTACGAAGCAATGAAGGTTTTTTCACTAATATCAACTGAGTGACCAAAATTGGTGTCTCCCACCTTTGGCCTATGGACAACGACTCCATCACCGGCATTACTCATGGTTATCTGTATGATACCTAAAGCAAAGCAGATGAAGAGGATATGTAGCCTTTTTGCTTTCATTGGTAAGGATCCTTATATGTTTAGCTAGTCAGTTGGAAGAAGTGTGAGATGGACAAAAATCGGAGAACAGTGGAGAAATAAGCCTGAGTTGCGCTGGAGATGNTTAAGAAAATGTTTACATCGTGGATTTTATGTCTCCCCATGTCATCGAAAGTTTATTCAGATGGCGAACNGCCATTGAGGTTGTTTTCATTGCCATGTCCATTTCATTGACAGAAATGATGCGTTCCCACATTCGTACCTGTGCGATCACCGCGTTCAACCACTGACCATCTTCACGATGGGCAATAAAAATTGGACGGGTGCCTGTCTCACAAGGTTCACCGCCATTGCCTGCTTGGGCAATAATATTCTTCTCACCGTCGAGGTAGACTTTGACACCTTCTTTTACGCTATAAGTGCCGCATTGGTAACGCCAATCGTTACCCAAATNCCCTCCGCTTGGCTCCGAAACACCACTACCTGGACAAGTCCATACTGACATGCCCGGAGCCAGACCGTCGTAGACATACAGAGCAAATTCCCATGCTCCTCCAGCACCTTTCATTACGATTGGCTGTCTGGTCTGTCCATGCGCGTCTGTTCCAGTTTTAATCACCTTGACCCAGGCGCAGATGGTCATCCCCTTGTTCTTGTTGAAATGGGCATCAAAATCCTTGCCTTGACCCTTGGCATCAATTTTGACATAGTTGTTCTTGCCATCAAACTCAAGGGCNTTATCAAACTTCGGTCGATTGCCTTGTTNCCACTTAGGCNTCTTTTTACTCATTTCTGTTTTGAAATTGTTGGGACCATAGTCTTTGACTTTATTCCCTGCGCCCTCATCAATGGGCAAGTACAGGAAAAGCCCCTTTTCAATGTTTGCCGCATCGGCAACCAGAGACAAAGCATATAAAGCAACAATTAGCAAACAAATCGCAGTCTTCCGATGCATCCTTTGTGTCCTCCTAACTTTATCTGAAATCAAGATGATATGATCCGGTAAAGCAAAATAATGAATTAGAATCCAAGTTGCTTGTCAGCATCTTCAACAACCCGCCAAAGATAATAACAAGCAACTTAGATCAAAACCCTAAAATCTTAATCTAAAACTTTAATCCTGCACCAAGTTGTTGCCAGTTTATCTTTGGAATCTACAGCCGTATTCACACCGGCCATGGCGGAGGCTATCTCCTCAAGGGAGATAACACGATCCCATATCATAACCTGTGCTATGGCCGCATTGAGAAACTGCCCATCTTCACGGTGAGCGAGGAAAACAGGACGTTTCCCCTTATCACAGGGAGCATCTGCGCCCGATTCAGCCTGTGCTACAGGTTTTTTGGCAGCGTCAAGATAAACTTTAACACCTTCCTTGATATTGAATGTTCCGCATTGAAAGTGCCACCCAGCTCCAAGTTTTCCTCCGCTAGGTTCTGAAACTCCGTTACCTGGACAAGTCCATACTGACATGCCGGCTTTCAAGTCATCATAAACCAGAAGGGCGAATTCCCATTGACCGCCAGCACCTTTCATCACAATCGGCTGTCTAGTCTGACCATGCTTATCGGTGGCAGTTTTAATCACTTTGACCCAGGCGCAGATCGACAAACCTTTGGCTGGATCATAGTGTGAATTGATATCCTTGCCCTGTCCTTCCATGTCAATTTTAACCGAATTGGTCGTACCATCAAACTCGAGAGCTTTTTTAACCGTGGCATGACCGCCATCAACCCATTTTGGGGCGGCCTTACCCATCTCAGTCTTAAACTTGTTATTAGACACGTCTTTAGGGGTTCCACTTCCTTCGTTAAGCGGCAAGTGGAGATAGAGTCCATCCTTCACACCTGCGTAGGCTGTTATGGCTGACAAACACAGCAGAATAAGTACAATATTTTTTTTGGGCAATTTAAATTCTCCTAAATTAAGGTTTAAGTTTAGTCTGTAATGTTGATTTATATTAGTCTGTATGTTGATTTATAAAAGTACTAGCACTTTATATTATAGGGTTCCATTGTATCATTGTTAGATTTTTTTGCAATAGTTATTTTTTAGGATAGTATAGTGTCTCTTTTTTTACTATAATG
>PBXZ01000040.1:0-50734 GCA_002729415.1 Candidatus Poribacteria bacterium
TGTTGGCCCAAAATCCAGTTCCTCCAAATATTCACCGAGATGCAGGCAGTTATCTGATCACATATGGTGGTATTCAAAGCTTTCGTTTGTTCCCGGAAGTGTACTCTGTACAACAAAAACTGAGCGCAATGGAAGAATCCAAAATCGATATTTCTCTCATTAGCACAAATATTCCTGGGCCTTGCATGCTAGTATCAGAACTTTCTGTTGCTGGGGCAAAAGCCATCAACAATTTCATTGCGGAACTAACTCAAAAACATCCGGATCGTTTAGTAGGATTAGCTTCTATCCCTTGGAATTTACCGGAAGAAGCAATTCGGGAGATGACCCGCGCAAAGGTAGAGTTAGGCTTCTGTGGAGCTATGCTGTACTCGCACATCAACGGTCGACCGGTTGACGATCCTGATTTTGAGCCAATATATGCCCATGCGGCGACCCTCGATATGCCAATTGTGCTACACCCAACTGTACCAACGTGGGGTGAAAAAATTATGGAATATTCGATGATACCGATGATGGGGTTTCAAGTTGATACCAGCTTTGCCCTGTTGCGTCTGATACTGAGTGGAATTTTGGAGCGAAATCCTAGTTTAAGAGTTGTCATTCCTCATGCTGGTGGAGTCCTGCCCTACATGATGGGCCGTATCGATCATCAAACAGAAGTTTTAGGACGTGCAAGAGACAACATTACTCAACCTGTTAGCATGTATATGAAGAACATTTACTTGGATACAGTATCACCATCCCGGCAAGCATTGGAATATGCCTGCGAATTTTCTGGGCCAAATCGATTACTTTTTGGATCAGATCACCCATGGGTCTTTCCGAAAATTTTTGTAGACATCATTAATAAAATGAAAATCTCTGACTTAGACAAAGAAAAAATCTATTACCAAAATGCGAAGTCCCTTTTTGGTATTGGCTGACAAACACCAAAAATAACAGACTAAATATTCAATAGGTCTCCAAATTCTCATTCTCGCTCTGAAGGAGAACGCTACTGATTGATCTATAACCGCTAAAACACTTTACTTTGCTAACAACAGTCCAATTATTTGGCAAAAAGCATATGTACATTTAAGAATCTCTAGTTGCTCTGAAAAGCTACCAAATAATTTATACCAAAACAAAAAAAAACAACCGATTTCCACTTAAGTTAAGATCTTGAAACTAACTACAATCAAACCATAAGCACAATGGGAAAATACATCGGCCTCGATTTAGGAACTACTTCGATTTCAGGATTGATACTTGATACCGAATCGAAAGCAGTATTGTTGCATCGAAACATCTCAAACAATTCGGAGATCACAACATCTGAAAATAAAACCAAAGGATACTCCGAATGGGATATCGAACAAATGATTAAACTAGCTTATAATGTCTTATCAGATTTAGCAGATGAATCGGTTCGGATGGATATCAGTGCAATTGGTGTTACGGGGCAGATGCATGGCATGGTACTACTTGGCCAAGATAATAGGTTTCGTTCCCCACTAATCGGCTGGCAGGACCAACGTTGTAACCAGTCTTTCTACGGTGAGGTGACGTACCTTGAAGCAATACAGGAAATTAGTCAATATTATCTAGAGAAAACTGGCTGTCAATTATCCACAGGCTACATGGCATCTACACTTTTCTGGTTGCATCAGAATGCTCCTGAATCGCTAACTAATAGAACTGCTTGCTTCGCCCCCGATTATTTAATAGGACAACTGTGTGGTATCACTCCCGTCACTGATCCAACCATCGCTGCTAGTGCAGGGGTATTTAATCTACAGACCGAAACATGGGACGCAGATCTTATCCACAACTTAGGACTATTGGTAACCCAATTTCCGAGAATACAGCCATCATGTACGATAATCGGAGGGATATCCAAGGCAACTTCAAACATAACTGGCATTCCTAGCGGGATACCAGTATCAGTTGCTTGTGGTGATAATCAAGCTAGCTTTGCCGGCAGTGTATCAAATTATCTCAATAGCCTGTTAATCAACATAGGTACTGGAGGCCAGATTTCTGTTTTTCTTGACAAACATTTATCAACTCATGGATTCGATGTCCGACCTTTTCTGCAAGACGGTTTTTTACTCGTTGGTGCCGGTTTATGCGGAGGCAAATCATACCACGTATTGCGCGACTTTGTACAACATATTGGGATGTCCGTATTTGGAATAGATGACACTCCCAATTTGTACTCTAATCTGAACCGATTAGCATCTGAAGTTGCCGCTGGATCAGACGGGCTAAGGTGTGAACCTATCTTCTCTGGATCCCGGCGTGAACCAGACCGGCGCGGAATATGGGAAGGCATGAGTACAACTAATTTCACCATTGGTCACATGGCTCGATCTTTGATTGAAGGGATAGCTGAACAGTTTGTGGTTTTCTACGAAGAAATGAAAGAAATCAGTGGCATTCAACCTCGTCAATCACTAATTGGATCAGGTAATGGTATCCGAGAAAACCAGCTCTTGTGCCAGATAGTTTCCGATTTCTTTTCAGCCCCCCTGAAAACACCACTTTATACTGAGGAAGCCGCTGTAGGAGCAGCGTTAAGCTCTGCTGTTGCCATCGGAGAATTTAGTAATATTGAAGATGCTAGTCGCAATTTCATCCAATACAATCCCAATTAGTTCCAGTAAATCTCATGGTAAAAAAAGAGTCTAGGGTGTTGCCTATGCGTATTGAGTTTAAATTTAAAGAAGCTCTCAACATTTACCNTCNTNAAGAGATTGAGGCATTGAGATCGCTTGTTAAATCAAAACAATCATTGCATCGGGGAGTAAGAGGTTGGTTCCAAAATCTTGGAACCAGCGACGTTTACCAAAGGAACACCGTCAACTTCGGATTGCCGCTTGGCATCTTGCCATTCTGGGTCGGCGATAAACGCGTCCCATGCGCGCTGATAATGGGCCAAATCTTCAAAGGCNAACATGTAAACTAGTTCTGTCGTGGTAGCTTCACCAATGGCCGTTTCCCAAAACCCAACAACTTGGATTTCATGTTTCTTAAATAAATGGATCGTAATATCACCAAAACGCCTGTTGAGNTCTTGCATTTTCCCCGGTACAACCTGATAGGTTCGTAATTCGTAGATCATAATTAGCTTTCCTTTTAAATCATAAAAACATAATTGAANNCTGTAGAGAAACTATCGTACGATTCANNTATATATTGAGCGACATCATACAANACGGCAATAGCCATTACAATATAAAACCAGATAGAAACACAGAAACAAATTACAAATATTCTCCCCAATTGATACTTACCCATAGTTTTGCTATAATCATTATTATCCGAATTTAGAATCCAATCGATAGAAATCGGAGAGAACTGACCAATGAAGGGCGGAGATATACTAATTGAGTGCCTAAAAGCACAAGGTGTCCGACATATTTTTGGCATGCCAGGAACACAAAATATACAGATCTACGATTCCTTGCTTCGTCGGGGATCAGATACAATCAAACACTATTTGGTACGTCATGAAAATGCTGCTACCCTGATGGCGGACGGTTATGCCCGTTCCTCAGGAGAGGTTGGCGTAGCACTAACAGTTCCCGGTCCTGGTGCTAGCAATGCTTCAACTGGTTTACTTGAAGCATTCACCGATTGTGTACCCGTCTTGTTGATCACCGGTCAAAGCGATTCAAGTCTCTATGCTAGGGATCCTAGCAAAATGTTTCATGGGTTGAACCAGATGCGTTTTTTCGAACCTATTACCAAGTACTGTGCCATTGCTGAGACGATAGCAGATATACCGGTTGTTGTAGAAAACGCGTTCCAGGCGATGAGAACAGGACGTCCAGGGCCCACAATGTTAGAGTTTCCCATGGATGTCATTACTGGAGAAAATGGAGTGACTATACCCAATCGTGTCCAACGACACTCTAAGGAACCAGCGAAGAGGGATGATATCCAATCAGTGATTCAACAATTGCAAAAAGCATCCAAACCGATCATACTGGTCGGATCCGCAGTTACTCATTCCTATGCTATGAATGAGTTGCAAAATCTGGCGGAAAAGCTGAATGCTCCGGTGGCAGTAACAAGATGTGCTAAAGGGGTGTTAAATGAAGGTCATCCTCTTGCACTTCAAAATATCAATGGATTTCAAGCGAAACAAGCCATGCAAGTGGCGGACTGTACCTTGGCCATTGGTTGCCGTTTCACCTCGATTGATACTAGAAACTGGTCTTTTGAACCGCCACGACCACTGATCCAGATTGATGAAGACCCTACAGAAATTGGCCGGGAGTATCAATGCGACCTTGGTATTACTGGAGACCTAAAATCAAGCTTACAAGCGTTAACTGACCAAATTGAAACGAGCAAAAATGATTGGGACCATGTTTTGCCTTCAATCCGAGAAGAATTCGCTAAGCAGCCCCGTTTGCCGATTCTGCCTGAGCTCCGTCGGGTTCTACCTGAAGACGCTATTGTTGCAGTCGATGTTCACTCAATTGGTTATGCCTCATTCACCGAGTTTCCTGTTAGTCATCCACAGACTTTTCTCTATCCCTGTATTGGGGTTACTTTGGGTTACGCATTCCCCGCCGCCATCGGTGCCAAAATCGCTCACCCTGACAAACCTGTTGTCTGTTTTGCTGGTGATGGTGGGTTTATGATGGGGGTTTCAGAGTTGGCTACAGCCATGATGTACGGCGTTAATGTGGTTACGGTTGTTGTTAATGATGGTGCCTTAACCGCAATTAAAGGTTCTCAGCAAAAAGGTTGTGATGGTCGAACAATTGATACTGATCTATACAACCCGGATTTTATCCAGTTCGCAAAGTCATTTGGCGCCTATACAGCCAGAGTGGACAATTTAGAGAACTTCGAGAGAATCCTGAAGGAAGCATTGGCAGCGAACTCACCAGCTGTAATTGAGATTCCAATGCAAGATAAACAAAATAACCTAATTGATATCATCGGCTGGTTACAGCCCGAACCACTTCGAAAAACAAAATTTTAATTAATTTTGGAACCAAGTTTTTAGCAATGAAAAAGATACTTTACACCATTATTTTGTACACTTTATTAGCAACCCATCAGCAAACAACTGCCGAAAAAGGAGATGGACTTATTGGGAAACCAGCTCCCGATTGGGGCAAACTGAGATGGATCAATTCCGATCCATTACAACTCAATGATCTTGTAAACAAAGTACTACTGGTTCAATGGTGGACTGCAGTTCGTCCGTTTTGCAAGCGTAGTTTCGCAGCACTACATGAGTTCCACCAAGTTTTCACCCAAGAAGACTTTCTTGTTATCGGTATGTACCACCCGAAACCATCCCATTACGAAACTCTTGATAGGATCGCTAAAACTGTAAATCAGCTAGGGGTGAAGTTTCCAACGGCCATAGATATAGAAGGGAAAATACTACAAAAATACTGGTTGGACGCAAAAATGTATAACCAGTCACCCACCAGTTTCTTAATTGGCCGAAAAAGAAAAATCCGTTACATTCATCAAGGAGATGGATACCACCAAGGAGGAGGTAAATCCCATCAGCAATGTCAACANNATTATAAAGAATTGAAGGCNCAAATTAACAAACTCCTGCAAGAACCAGCTGATAAGACAACCCAATTGACTGTTTCTGAAGCACGTTTAGGAAAGCTTAAACCTGATACGCCTTTCAGGGAAGACAAAATNCAGCAGTTGTTTCCAAATTTCGATATTGTCAAAGACACCAGTAGTACTGAAGGTGAACTGTTTCCAATATTCCGTATTAGAAAAAATANCCAGGATATATTAGTTATTAATCCGACTAATGATCATCAACGCATATTTAGCGTCGAAATCAAGAACAAAATAGTAAAAAATGAGTTGGGAGCTAATCTAGGTTCTACTTATCANGAAGTTTACGGTAATCAGCTGGACACAAATTGTTCTCCGGGTGTAGAAGAACAATCGGGGAAAGTCATCTGCTTCGCACTTGGTTCAAAGCGCATTATGTATATTTTTGCAGGGAAATGGCATGGACCAGATGGCGTACTNCCACCGATCGAGATTCTCCNTTCATGGGAATTATCAGAAATAGTTTGGAAACCTTAGTATCCGTGGTTTTATAACTGAATTTTAAATGTCTGGATAGCTTGTTATTGTAACTAGTCAGAAACGAAAAACGGCTTTAGTCCTTTCAGGAGGAGGCGCTCTTGGTGCAGCACATATTGGTGTTGTTAAGATTCTGGAAAAACAGGGATATGAATTCGATTTTTACAGTGGTGTCTCAGCTGGATCTATTATTATCAGCCTACTTGCCGTAGGTTACAGTGCAGATGAAATTTGGGAGATTGTTGAGAAAACGAATATTTTTTCAACCATGTTTGATATTTCAAAAAGTCGGTTTGGTTTGATCCAAGGAGACAAGATCATTAAGCTGTTTGGAAAATATCTGGGAAACCAGAAAATTGAGGATTTAGAAGTCCCTTTGGCTGTTGGAGCAACAGACTTTTCCAATGGTCAAAGGGTGATAATTGTAAAAGGAAGTCTAGTAGACGCAATTCGAGCCTCAATCTCCGTACCTGTCCTATTTGCCCCCTACTTTCATCCTGTAGAGGAAAAATGGTTAGTTGACGGAGGNTTATCACAAAATTTCCCTCTAGATGACGCNATTAGACAGTATTCGGGAAACAATATTATTGGAGTGGATGTCGCTAGTGGCCTGAAAGCAGATTTCGCATTTTCTGATCATAAACCAAATTGGAAAGTAAATAACGTCAAACATGTGTTTGAGCGTGTTCTCAGAATTTACCTGTCAAATCAGCAAATTCATTTTCCCAAAGATGACAGAGTACAAATCATTACTCCTCAGCTACACAATTACACNGCTTCGGATATTTTTAAGTTGAAGGAAATTTATCAAGAAGGACGACAAACTGCGGAGGATTTTCTTCGCGTCGAACAACTAACCGGAGACGAAAATTAGCTNCAAAATCAGTAAAAAAAATTGGAGGGATAAAGTAAATTGGTATGGCAGCCATAAACTATGCAAAGATGCAGTCAAAAGCTTGGTATGGGGATGAAAGGATCACATTAAGGTTTCCTGAAGGTTGGGAAGTCAATACTGTCACTCCTCAGGATGCTCCAAAGTTAACAGCAACTGAAATTGAAGAAGCTTTATCCCTACCCATTGGTACACCTCGTATCTCGGAAATAGCAGCTGGCAGAAAAAATGCTGTTATTGTCGTTGATGATCTCAGTCGTCCCACTCCGGTGGCAGAAATTATTCCTTTCCTTTTGCGAGAGTTGAGAGATATCCCCAAGGATGAAATACGTTTTGTTGTAGGTGGTGGATCACACCGTGCCCTGACCCCTGAAGAAATCGCTAAAAAGGTTGGTGCAAATATTGCCAGAGAATACCAAGTAACTTGTCACGATTTTATGTCAGGAGACCTTCGAGGATTTGGTAATCTTCCTAGTGGTATGCCGATATATATTAATCGCGTGGTGGCAGATGCAGATTTGAAGATTTGTTTGGGAGGTATTTATCCGCATGGATCTGTTGGTTTCGGNGGCGGAGCCAAGTTGATTNTGCCAGGTGTTGCGGGGTTCGCCACCATGTTCTATTTCCATACCTTTTGTCCNTCACGCGGTCATGCTGTTATTGAGAGGCAAAGTGGTAATCCAGATCATCGAGACGCAGCTGAAGCGGTGGCAGGAATCCTTGGTCTTGACGTCATTGTTAACGTTGTTATTAATAGCAAGCGGGAGGTAGCAGGGGTTTTTGTTGGTGATTATGTCAAGGCCCATCGTATGGGGGCAAAATTGGCTTTGGAAACCTATGGAACGAAAATTCCAAAAAAAATCAGTCAGGAAACAGATCTTTTGGTCTTGAATTGTTACCCGCTGGATTCGGATCCGATTCAGACTACCAAAGCATTGTGGGCGAAAAATCACTTCACCAATAATTACACAGTTGCTATTAATCCAGCCTGTGACGGTATTTGTTATCATGGTCTTTTTGATCAAGTAGACTATGCCCGTTTTGTTGACCAAAAATCAAGTCAGGAACCGATGGCTTTTACAGAACCAAAGATTCATTCTGCAGANCAGCTCTTGGTTTGTTCTGAACATTTTCCAGTTAATGATTTCTATAAAAAGCATTCCAGTGATCTTCTGTTTCGCCAGTGGAGTACGTTGGTAGAAGCGCTAGCTGAAAAGTTACCTNAAAACCCTAAAGTAGCTGTCTTTCCATGTGCTGGGATTCAGGTTCCTGCACAGGAGAACTAACGATTGGAGGGCAACAGATGAAAATCTTGATTAACACAATTGTTACTGCTAAGCACTGTCAGCAAATTCAGTCAATTTCCGACCAAGTTCGGATTGTTCAAACTCAAGATCCTCAGCAACTTTNGCAAGAAATCATCGATACAGATATTNTTTTTGGCGGTTTGAATCTATCTCTTTTTGAAAAAGCTCAACAACTCAAATGGTTGCAGGTTCTCGGTGCGGGTGTGGATGGCGTCCTATTTCCAGAGTTAGTTAAGAGCGATGTGGTTCTGACCAGTGCAAAGGGTATCGTTGGTACTCATCTAGCCGATCAAACTTGGGCTTTGTTACTCGGNCTGTTGAGGGGAATAGGACGATCGNTACGTGAACGAACATGGNAGAACCGAATGTCAATTCGTCATTCCGCTTGGGAACTCAGCGGTCGTACACTCGGCATCGTTGGACTTGGCGGTACTGGCATCGAAGTGGCCAGGCGAGCGCAAGGGTTCGAGATGCGGACGATTGCTGTTGATCCAGAAGACTTGGAACCTCCACCATTTGTCAAATCTGTCTGGCCNATGGGNCGATTCAATGATCTTCTGAAGGAATCGGATGTGGTCTCTATATGCGCACCTTTAACCCAAGAAACAGAGAGGATGTTCAACTACCCTGCTTTTCAGCAGATGAAGCAGCATGCATTGTTGATTAACGTTACACGCGGNAAAATNGTGGATGGCTCCGATTTGATTCGTGCCTTGAACGAGGGATTAATTGGTGGTGCGGGACTTGACGTCACCCCAGAAGAACCGCTTCCGGCNGACAACCCACTCTGGGATATGCCGAACGTTATTATCACTCCTCACGTTGCGGGGGGGTCCCCGGTTCGTTTGGACAGGACGGTTGAACTCTTCTGTCAAAGTCTAGAATTGTTTATGAGCAACAAACCGCTATTGAGTGTTATCGACAAATACAAGGGATATTAGACTCGCATCATTTTAGCACTTTGTTTTATTGCCTCTAGAGTTTCGGTTTTGAATTTTCATGAGGATTTGGCTGAGTATTTATGGTTAAGAGCCAACTGGCGATCTCGTCGCACACGTGCCAAGTAGTCCCGCATGCTTTCGATGTTGAATTCTTCGATTAGGTCATCGCTTGAGACATCAGGAAGTTGGGAACCAAAAACTATCAGGCACTCTTGTGGTAACCACTCGCAATAGGCGGCGGTGCTTCCGTACTTCCGATATAGTTTTTGTAGTCGTCCGATATTTTCATCGTGGTGTAGTAAGCGTCGATCAAAATCCAATTTGGTCGACGTCACCGGCGAACTGCCAGTTGCATCACTGATGTTGCGATTAACAGCCACGATTTCTCGGCCAGCTATATCTACAAATGTGGATTGCCCAGAATAGGTCGCCCCGATATAAAAGCCAAACTCAATTGCCCACTTGGTCAACATTCGTTGCCCCTGCCACATCGATGACCATATAACCAGTTCAGACCCATTTTCGCACAATTGTGAACCCACTTCCCAATAATTGATATCAAAACAGATACTGAGTCCTACCCGACCGAAGTCGGTCTGGAAAGCAGGTGCTTCCGTTCCTGGTATAATCCCGATATCCAGTTCACCATGCGTAGGAAAATTTTTGTGGTAGACACCAGCAATCTGACCACCTCGATTGATCAAAACGGAACTATTATACCTGTTCCCATTTTCAATGGTTCCTAGTGGGCAAACCACATAGAGGCTATGCTCCCTAGCCTTTTGCGACATGGCAGTTACCGTAGGCCCATCAAGTGGTTCAAATTGCCAAGGATCCTTGTCACCCAGATAGTTGCAGATTTCCGGAAAAGCGACCAGATCACTTCTCAGCTCAGCGGCATGATCGATATACTGCCCCATTCTGACCAATGTTTTGTTTAATCGATCAGATTTATCGCTTGATAAAGGAGGAAAACTAACCAACGAAATTTTCGCTTTTCGATCCATTTATTTTCTCCTAGCTATTTAAGATCAATACACTATTTTTCGCTATAAAACCAATTTCACATCAGTTGCTGATAAAGCTTGGGATGATGATTAAATAATGGTACAACAAGAAAGTAGCAGCAATCTTTCTGATATCAGTAGCGTGTGGAATCAAGATATCTCGTTTCGGCTTAGCATTGATTTAAGCAGATAATATTTACACTTAACGCTTTTTAGATACCAAGAAAAACTGTGTCGGGAATTGATAACGATTCCGAATTCTCCCTTAGTCAGTAAACAGCTAGATTTGTTTCATCAGCCAGCGGACTGCGTTTTGTTGAATCTTTTCATACTCTGGATTCCATAGAGCCGCAATGGTGTGTC
Organism: Candidatus Poribacteria bacterium; assembly: GCA_002729415.1. Taxonomy (GTDB): domain Bacteria; phylum Poribacteria; class WGA-4E; order WGA-4E; family UBA9662; genus UBA9662. Next base: position 10,583 of record PBXZ01000040.1, read on the forward strand.
CGGGAGCAAGATAGCATACCCGGCCTTGACCGTAATCATAAGCCCACCCTGCGTAACAAGAGGCACCCATATTTTGATGTGTCAGACCATCTTCATTTATACTTTCCATAAAGACAAATTTTGGGTCGATATCTAGTGTCATAAAATGCTGTTCATCGGTAACAATGAAATCGTTGACACCTTGCATTATAGGATGATCTGGATTGGTGACTCGGACTTTGAACGGCCGTGTTGGAGGGTGACCTTCCGTTGTCGCTCCCAGAACATCTTGGAATATCTCGTTCCCAGCAGCGATATAGGTGGTATTATGATAAAAAAGAGCCATACCTCCTGTGTTAACAAAATCTTTGACGGCTTGTCCCTGCCCTTTTGTCATCCAATGAACAGGTTTATTTTCGTATTTGGGTAAGGGAGGATCACTAAAGGCTGAGGATGTGTCATAACCGTTTGGCCAAATCATCGCATCACGAAAGATAATTAACATCCTGTAATTATTCAGGGTTTCTGAATTCAAACTCTGAACCTCATCGGTAAAATCAATTGTCAATTCTAGGTCTCGTACCAGTGTCTTTCCCAACGCTGTTCGAATATAGTCCGAATTATGATAACGATCGCCAATCAGAGCCACAACTGTACTTCTTCCTATCATGTTATCTGTTTCCCCAGTGAGTTAAGTGGATGAGATTATATCAGAAATTGTGAAGGGAATCATTATTATGCTTGGCAAATTGCTTGATTATTCCGTAAGCACGTGCAACTTCGAATAAAAACGTCAAGTGCTCAATGTACCTAATTTGCGCTAGAGCCCCAAATAAAAGAGAAAAAATCCCGAACAATAACTGTCTAAATATGTCTAATAGATGAGTACGATCGTCAAAGATATAGAAAATATTTACCTGAAATGAGAAAACCCAAAATGTTAGTCAAAAAAATCAGTATTCTAGTTTTTACAGCAGTTCTTGTATCAGTAACAATAATGTCGAGCGCCCAGAAAGAAACCCCATTAGGTGATCCGGACCTAAACCAACAAGATCTAGATCGTTTTGATACTGATGGAGATGCCAAGCTCAGTCAAGAAGAGAAAGAGGTAATGTTCGAAGCTATTGCTCTCGAAGCCTTCACCGGACAAAAATTGAGTCGTGAGGATTTGAGAGGTATGCGCCGTGGCCGTGGTTTCAGTGGCCCTAGAGGCGGTAGGGGTATGACTCCACCAATCGATAGTAAAGAATTATTTGATCGGTTCGACACTGATCAAAATGGGAAGTTGGAAGGAGACGAACGAAGCCCCGCTCGTAAATACGTACAAAGTATTCGAGGGGAACAGAGTGAAGGCATCACTTCAGAGTCAGCAAAAAAACCGAGTGAACAAAATGAATTACAGACTAGCCAACAATCTGCTCCGAAAACAGAAGTCGGTTTATATGACGAAAAGACCCTGAGAACTTTATATCTTCGTTTTCCCAATGCTGATTGGTATGCGGAGTTGAGTGATTTCTACCGGACCGGAGTAGATATTCCCGCTGACTTNATTGTGGATGGNAAACTCTATGCCTCAGTTGGTATTAGTTTTCGAGGAAACTCATCTTACCGNATGACCCAAGATTCAAAGAAAAAATCCTTTAANATTGCNATTGANTATGANCATNNAANTCAACGCCTTTACGGTTATAAAACGCTCAAACTTTTGAANTCTGCTTCAGATCCNTCCTTTATTCGTGAAGTACTTTACTCCAGAATTTCACGCCAATACTTACCTGCCCCCAAAGCCAACTTTATTCGGCTCGTTATTAACGGTGAAAACTGGGGAATATACCCCAATATCCAACAATTCAATAAGGATTTTCTTCAGGATTGGTTTAAAACCAAAGATGGTGNTCGCTGGAAGATTTCCCCNGGAAGAGGTAGTCGAGGTGGTTCTTTAGTCTGGAATGGACCGGATATCAGTGATTATCAAGCCGCTTATCAATTAAAGACCAAAACCGTACCGCAGAATGCTTGGCAGGATTTGATTCACCTGTGTANAATTCTTGATCAAACGCCTAATGACCAACTTGAAGANGCTTTGCGNCCTATCTTCAACATTGATAGCGCACTTTGGTTTATTGCTTTGGATAATGTGTTTATCGACGGTGACGGTTATATTGGTAGAGGGGCCGACTATAATATTTATCTTGACCCAAAAGGTCGTTTCCATCTGATATCTCACGATAACAACGAAACATTTGGTTATGCGGGAGGGGGAGGTCCTAACATATATTTTGATAACCAACGAATGTTGAGCCCCGTTGCCAACGAAGATAATGAAATGTTACCCGTAATTAGTCGACTACTATCCGTTCCTCACATTCGAGCACGTTATCTTGCTCATGTACGAACCATCATTGATGAATGGTTGGACTGGGACATCCTTGAACCCATTATTAAGGAGTATCAATCCCTGATCGATGCCACGGTGAAAGCGGACCTCAAAAAATTATATTCCTATCAGGCTTTCATTAACAGTCAAGATCAAGATTATAGTGAAGAGGAGAGTTCAAGTAATCGAGATGGATTTGATAACAAAGATGATCGTGATGATCCACCCGCTGACTTATCGGGAGGACCTCCTCGTTTTGGGAGAGGTCGTGGTGGACACAGATCTCCAAGTTTTAAACAGTTCATTGAGGAACGTCGTCAGTTTCTCCTCAGTCACCCTGAAATTGATAAGGAAGTACCTGTCATTAAATCAGTTTCGCTTCAATCCCCTCCTCAACCGCAAGAAGAGGTACTGATCAAAGCTGTAGTTGACACCAAGGTAAAGCTGGATAATGTCATTTTACACTATGCTTCCAATTATAACGTTCCTTTTGACAGTGTTATAATGTCGGCAAGTGAAAACAATAACAATGTATATTTGGGTGAGATCCCTCCTTTTCCTATAGGTACAAAAGTTTATTATTATGTTGAAGCTCGAGTGTTATCTTCATTGGGAACCACAGCTTTCCTTCCAACTAAAGCTGATTTTGGGGCCTTTAGCTACCACATAATGCCATTAACAGCGAATAATCCTCCCATTGTCATTAATGAAATAATGGCATTCAATTCCCGCAGGTTACGTGATCCTCAAGGTGAATATGATGATTGGATTGAACTTTATAATCGAAGTGATAAAGAAATCAGCTTATCAAGAATGTGCCTCAGTGACAACAAAGAGAATCCGCTCAAGTGGACCTTCCCAAAAAATGCCAAAATACCGGCCGGCAGTTACCTTATTGTTTGGGCAGATGAAGATCAGACAGACCACCCCGGACTACATACGAATTTCAAACTTTCAAAGAATGGGGAGACAGTGATGCTGGTTGATACTAGCACAGGTGTCAACCAGATACTAAGCTTGGTTGAATTCGGCAATCAAATAGAAAACAGTTCCATTGGTAGGTATCCTAATGGGACTGGACCTTTTAGGCCTCTAAAAGAAACGCCAAAAAAGGAAAACAAATTGTAAATGCACATAATCAATTAAATCCTCATTTCCCCATTTTCTGGTGACAGTTTCTTTTCGAACTGTTGTTTCAAGGTCCACGTGATATCAACCGACTAAAATTGCCAGAATTGACGCAAGTTTGGTGGGATAGTATCAATTGGAATTTGTTTTCGGGACTGTACAACGTTATCTACGTTCTCAGTCATCGATGCATTGAGACGGTCACGACTAGTGTATGTCCCTGTAACATATCGTCTTAGGTGGTGGATTGGATTGACTGCATGCCAAACCTCAGGCAACCGAAAAATCACGCTCCCTGCTTTCAATTCTATAGGAACATAACCGCCCACTTGAATCTGTTCCTTAGTTGGAGGCTGATAATCAGGATTCTCGGCTGACTCATAGTGCAGGATGTGAGACCTAGGAACATAAATTAAAGCACCTGAATCGGTTTCTATATCATCAAGGAATACCTGAGTCGATACCATGGAAAATGGTGGAGAGAGTTCGCCCAGTTTCCCGTCTGTATGCCGACCAACACCTTGGTGAAAGGGAGTGTACCGATTGGTCTTCATCTTTTGCAAAAATGGGCGCGACTCATCCAGAATCCCTGAAATTATAGATATGATATATGGGTGAGAAAACAGTCGTTCTAAAGCAGCGGATTTTAATAACTCCTCCCCCCAAATACTATCTCGCACTCCTGGTTTTCCGGGACCTTTATCCAAATCGAGATAGACTTGATCAAAAGCCTCTCGTCCCAAGCTTAGTTCTTCTTCTGTTAGCAGNTTGTGCGCAATTCCAACACCATTCTCACGCGCCGTNTCTACGATTTCTCGATCGAGGCCGCTCATATTTTTCACCTCTTAAACTATAGGAATTAAATGAGAACAGTTTACTCTGATTCANATGTCTCTGTTCAATTGAAGGCTAGGCTGGCGTGTACTGCCATACCATAAATCATACATTTCTCATCAATATCAAATCGAGGATCATGACACATATTAACAATTCCTTTTGCTTTGTTCCCAGCTCCCAGAAAGATAAAACAAGCTGGGATCTTCTGCGAATAATAACCAAAATCTTCACCACCTAGAATTGGAGAGTATGGGTAGAAGATCTCTTTCGCATCTACAAGTTTTTCTGCCACTGCTAAGGCNTCAGTCACACACTGNTCATGATTGTATGTCACCGGATACCCTTCCTGGTAAGAAAAGTTGTAGGTTGCTCCATGGGCAGAGGTGATACCAGCAAGCACTTCTTCAATTCTCTGTTGAACCTTAACTTGAACTTCTTTTTTTAAAGTCCGTACTGTTCCCGACAGTTTCACTGTTTGAGGAATCACGTTATCGGCTGTACCACCGTGAAATTGAGTAACACTTATGACTACAGATTCAAGTCCATCCACATTTCGGGATGNAATCGATTGTAACATCGACACAAATTGNGATCCAACTANAATAGGATCNNTCGCTAGNTGAGGAAATGCAGCATGTCCACCTTTGCCCTTGATTTCGATTTCAAAAACATCAGGTTGTCCAAAAGCAGGCCCAGGACAAATTGCGAACTGCCCGCTTTCCAGCAGAGGCCATACATGTAAGCCATAGATTTGATCAACTCCATCAAGAACACCATCTTTAATCATGACAGGCGCACCGCCGGGAAACTTCTCTTCACTTGGTTGAAAAATGAATCTTACGTTTGTTTTAAGTTCAAACTTTAACTGGCTGATCACCTTGGCNGCGCCAATCAGCATGGCTGTATGNGCATCATGACCACACATATGTGCTTTTCCATCGATCCTGGATTTGTAAGGGGAATTNCTGAGTTCTTGCATAGGTAACGCATCCATGTCAGCTCTTAGCGCGATGCGCTTTGTCGCACCTGAAANTTCAAGGTCACCAACCACTCCTGTTTTTCCAATNCCTGTTTTGACCTGCAATTCCAGTTNTTTCAGTTGGTTCGCAACAATATCTGCGGTTCTATGAACATTAAANTCAGTTTCAGGATACATATGAATATCCCGTCGAATCGCTACGATATCATCAAAATGAAATCGGCAACTGTCAAAGATCTTATCTGTTAACGTTTTCANTGTTTATTGAACCTCTGTTGTTGTTTGTAGGCNGTTATCTTCCAACTCTGTTAAAAAATCATCGCGATTTACTAATGAACCAGCGCATAGCGTAATGTCCTTGTTCACGACGGAATTTGAGTGTGTAGGGATCACACAACCAACAGTGGACGTTACCATCACTGCNGGGGTTAATCCAACCGAAATCCCATGATCGGCTGGCATAACGCAAGGGAATATTGGGTCTAACACAAACCAATGGATGAGCAGCAACAGTGAAATGTTTTTCTTCAGTGTAATAATAACAGGAACCCCCATGAACAAAAACTTNNTGTTCCATTGTGTCATCAACTGTATTGAGACGGCAACACAANCCGCTAATAGNTACCTTNANNTCACACCCTTCCATTGACGCATCAGCTANGGTTTCAATTGAACCGTACTGTGGGGTACCATCAGCATCGTGCGCGTATACTTCTTCCCACTGATCGCAAACAAAAAAACGGTATACATCGAAGGCATAAATAAAGTTGCTAGAAGGCGCATTGGTNTCCACATCCCATCGGTCTAGTTCATNGTACTTGGGCATGNCCCAATGATCATCTGTTGGTGACGGCCCAATTNNCCCTGTGGAAACTCGACCGTCAAGATACGGNCGGGCAATCGCTTGGTGNCCATCCTGATTGTATANAAAGAAGGACATCGATTCTCGCGGACCGAATCCTTTTCTGAGTGACACAGGCATACGCAGATTCTGAACTCCGGCCACCCAGTAATCTTTAAGTAGATACACGATACGAAAATCCATCACCTCTCGCACCAATTCAGTATTGGTTGAATCAGTATCAATATGCTCATTATGACGAAAAGTAGTTCCAACTCGTAGATCAGCCCCCCGCCTAACAGCATCGGACAGCGCTTTTTCACTGCCCGCTATGATTTGNCGATCNTGATCTAATTCCAGTGCACAAATCCANTTAAACATGGANNCCCCAACATTTATCATTGATAAGCGACACTCTTCAAAGTNATTCTGGGGCCATTTGAGCTAGATCTTTAAATCGTGCTTCGGGAGTNACTGAGAGATGTTCCAGTTTCCTNTTATTGTAAACACCCTCAATTNTTGTATTNAGTGGAGCATGCAATTTAAAGGCAACATTCCAATTCTGNGGCCAAGCGGGNAAAAGTATGATCTTTTGGTCTTCTGTTTGCATCANCATTGTCTGGAGGGCCATCATGCCATTTCCACCATGCGTTTGATCTGGCAACCAGTCGAAATTAGGTCCCCAAAATGCAGGGAAACGACTTTGGGGATGATTTTGACGAAAACGGTTGACGATGTAGTTGTAAGCTTGATCAGTCTCACCCAAAAATGCCGCTTGCGTGTCATCTTGATACCANCCGTGACTTCCACGATGTTGTCGGTGTGTAAAGGCTTGGCGCGCTAACTCTATATGAGGCTTACTGACACCAAACAGTCTATATGGAAAGATAGCATATAATTCTGGGTTTTCCTGATTGTTCTTTGGTCCAATCTCACTGGCTGGAGACAAAACTACCTGATCATCAATTTGACGTGTTGGNAGTTCTGGAACTTCCNCNAGAAGCCGAGTCCACTGTTCTCTAAGTTGGTGGCTNATCAAATCTGTNGGCAAAACAAGTAATTTGGGAAGAACAAAGCGTAACCCAGCAATTTCCGGCATTGGGTTAACCGAATCCCAATAAGTTTCCAGGGCTTGCGCAGGTTCAATCCGGAGTTCTCCTTGGCTGGATCTTGGATAATGTTGGTCATAAAAAGTGGTTACGGCCTCAGCAATCGGTAACAAGGTTGAGCATAGAAAGCTATCGTTCTGGGTAATAGCNTAGTAATCTAACATCTGGGTGAGGAGTTCCAAACCACTTTGCCATTCATAACGTATATATTGGTTGGTAGTGGTATGAACTGGCAAGCCGGTACGTTGGTTCGGCCAACCGTAGTTGTCTTGAGGATATGCACCCCAGAAATACATCGTTTCTGGAAAAAACACTCCGTCATGTCCAAAATAACGTAGTGTTCTCGCTTTAGCCAGTGGCATGGCGTCTATGTACATCTGGAAATAAGGCTGGAGCATATCAAAATCACCGGAAGCNAGCAGCGGCCAGTAGGAGAGACGAGTGTTCTGAAACCAGTAGGGTCCTCCCCAATTCCTGTAGTCTGCATCGTAATCTTGTCCATCCAGCAAGGCATCNACGGTAAAAATGGAGCCGTTGAACTTAATTGGACTCTTACCTCGTCCGGCACTGGCGGTCATGAATCGTTGCAAGATATATCCGCGTGTCACCGTTTCTGCAAATTCATCGCCNCTGACAAAAATCCAACTCCGATTCCANAAATCTGTCCACCATTTTTGATGTGCTTTTCTTGCTTGGTTTAACGAGATTAAATTGGTTTGGTGAGACAATTTTTGCAGTTGATCGATCCACTGCTGNGGTGTAACTGTTTGAGCTGTTAACAGATGAATGGAAACTAAATGATGTTTTTCTGGTTTTGTCGATTTGAGGCTGNTTCCNTCAGAGTTGGCGAAATTTTCTCCTTGGATAAGNCCGCCGAAGGTCAAATCTTGAAGAGGATCGGTGCCTTGATCAAGCCAGCTTTCCATCCCTTGGAGTGCTAACGTCTCCGCCCATATCGATCGACAGTTGCGGTGATACCAAATGACCTTATTTTGGTCAGTTATAGTGGTGTCTGCATGAACAACTACACTTTCTGGTGATCCACTCAGTCCATAGGCGCTATGAATTTCGTTTTCTTCAAGAAATCGATCTTCGTTTCTCCAAACCTCTAAGTGGGCTTGAATNTCAAACGGATGATCCCCATCTGCTTCGATTCGGATAACCGGTTGGTTTGCGTCCACCCAAATCCGTAACACGATTTCGGTTGGGTGTTGNCCGAGGCGAACTACAATTTCGCATTTNCGGAGGTTNAATATCTGCTGAAAAGAACAGTTGTTGACAAGAAACTCGGGACTAATTTGNATTCTAATACGGCCAAGTTTNAGCAACCGTGCATTTTCGCTCCAAGCATCAGTTTTTCCAATATANAANACTAGATCCCTGTCTTCTTGACACCAAAGGTTCAAACCAATGTCGCCGTTACCAATTGGCATTGAACCGTTGTGATCTCGACTGGGAGAATCCCAAATAACGTTGTAGTAATCTAAGCTGGCAATCATCTCTTCGTTACTTATAGGGTTCTATCTCCTCGTTCAGTATTGGTGTCAGCAATGAATTGGTATCATATGCTTACAATACAAAAACGGTTTATTAGTTGATTGTCGCTTCTTTGAAGTTAGAGATCAGATCTCTGATATTTTCAGCGGCGGTTGTTCAATTGAACTTGGAAATCGGTCCGATTCATCTTTGAGTTCCTATGGGAAATTTCCTACTGAAATATCACTAGTAATATAATGACCATTTCGAATTAATTGTTTCCGTTTTCTGTAAGGCTGTGTCCGGAGATATTGTACTTTCCCCTTTACACTATTTGCCACGAACGGCATGTCGGTCGCTATATCCAACACGCGGGAAACGTTCCAATGATAGATCTGCTGGAATGTAATGCCAAGCTGTACTGTAACGGCTACGTTCACTCTTATTTTCNTATGTGCCATGGAGTAAGTTCGATGAAAANAAAACGACAGTACCAGCNGGAACAGCTACATCNATAGCNTGTGATTCATCAATCTGAGTCCANTGCCCATAACCATANGGGTTCTNATTATGTGTTGCNATTTCTTTGTGAAGATGGCTTTTNGGAATNACACGCAAGCATCCGTTTTCTCGATCAGTATCGTCGAAGTATATAGCGCAACTCACAATTTGATCGGAGGTAGTACCNAAATAGAAATTATCCTGATGCCACATGACTGATGTTCCACCATGAGGNAGCTTGGGGAAAAATTTGGTNCCGAAGACATCGATATCTGTACCTGTCAATTTCTCAACTAGATCAAGAATCATCGGGGTGCTGGCAATNTCTAGAACGCGNGACTCAACAACGCATACGCCTTGAACCTTNTGGAGCAACTCGGGATTTTGTTGTCGGTCTGCATCNATTTCAAACGACCAATGCGGTGTNCCAATCGGNACAGATTTACTCCGATCAACAAGTTCATCAAATATTGAAANGTAGNAGTCNANNNTTTTNNCATCAATTAGTTTTTCAAGGATTAGGTACCCTTGCTCATGAAATTGATCTATTTGCTTGTCTGTTGACATTANCTTGCTCCTAAAACCTAATNACCAAGAACAATGTGTCGATCCTCGTAACCACCGCGAGGAAACTGTTCCAACTGTAATTCCCCAGGGATATAGTGCCAAGCTGTACTATAACGGCTACGTTCACTATTATTGTCATACGCACCGTGCATTAGGTTAGCGGAAAAAANAGCCACAGTNCCTGCTGACATCTCAACATCAATNGCTTCCCTGTCATCAATTTCTGCCCAGCTGCCATGCGTNGTGGGGTCNCGGTGATGACTAAAAATAGCACCTCGTAAATGGCTGCTGGGAATAATGCGCAGACAACCATTTTCTCTGTCAGTATCTTGCAAATATATACCGCAACTTATAATCTGGTCAGATGTCGTTCCAAAGTAGAAATTGTCTTGATGCCAGTAAACGGAATGGCCTACCTGAGGCAGCTTGGGGAAGAATTTGGTACCGAAGATATCTATATCGGGGCCAAGCAAACATTGGATTCGGTCAAGAATCCCAGGCTCTTTGGCTAACTGAAGGATACGAGGTTCTTCAACACAAACACCTTGGACCTTATGAAGAATCCCCGGAATTAAATTGCGATCTTTGTCAATTTCCAGAGCATAATGATCTTGGTGTTCAGTTAGCGATTTCCCATGTTGAACCAGTTGATCGAAAACAGAAACATAATATTCTACTTTCTCTGATGGAATTAAGCCCTCAAAGATCAAGTACCCTTTCTGCTTAAAGTGATCTATTTGCCTTGAAGTTAACATACTATTCCTTATATTTCACTGACCTAGTAGATGATTCCACATCTTATGGCGTAACCCTCGCTCTTTATAGTGATCAGACTGCGAACACTGGCACGCACGTTCAAAAGCAAAACGGGAAGTTAACGAAACAACTTCCTCCGGATCATGGTTCCAGCTTGGCTCAACAGGATTACTAACTCGATTGAATAAAAATTTCAGCATATAACGGTTTCGATCCCCAATATTCCTAGCAGCTGCATGCCAAATGTCATAGTGAGTAATAGCAATCGTACCAGCTTTTACAGTTAAAGTAACTTGATCACGAAGATTAGCATAGGTTGCCATAAAGTCCGTAGGGGCATTTCGGAAATGGGTACCCGGCATAATCACGGTTGGGCCTAAATCCATCGTTACATCTTGAGGATAATACATCGCTAAAACTGTTCGAACCTGATGATGCCGCTGATTAACACCATCCTGATGCCACGATTGGCTACGAGAACCAGGGGGATTAATATGACAATGTCTATGACCACTCATCTGGTAGTCTTTACCCAATAAACTAACAAGTGCTCCACGCACTTGGGGATGATCGTAAACTTGATATAACTTTGGTACAGCATCTAGAATACCATCGCCCGGATTATTTTCGAGCTGACTAATTTCATCGTAAACCATCTGGTTGATACCATCGGGAAAATCTACTTCTACAATATGATACCCATGAATAACAAAACTAATAATTTGGTCATCAGTAAGCAGGTAAGGTTTATCACTCATCATAAATCTCCATCTTCTGCAAGATAAATTCGTAACCTAAAATATCGATCTCCTGATCATCAAAACTGGTTCGTTGACCAGGGAAAAATATAGCTTGCCAACCATCAACAATGGCGTCATGAACAGTCTGATATTTCCAATCATCAGTGTCTGGTTCAATCTGTGTGATAGCACCATTGACTGGCTCATGCTGAGCCATACCAATAACATTTGATCTAATACTTGGTGTCGTTGCCTGCAAATAAAGCAATCTTTGCCGACTGCATTTGACTTGTAATATCTGTTCCAACTGGTCCAAATCGTTTTGCCTGACACCTTCGCTCTTAACTTTTTCCCGTGCCAGAGAAATCCATTCCTCAATTTTGGTGAACATGATCCCTATCGCTCATCCTCCCACAGGTACACTTCCTGGATCAATCTCAGGTGTACGCAATTTGATTGGCGCCATAGGTCGATTATCAACAAACCACGGAAAATCATAAGTAGGTTGGTTGACATATCTCCTAGTTTTTAAACGAAGCGTAATACCAGATCGAGGCATAAGGTGTACTTGAATCCATTTGCAATCAACAGGTGTATTAACGCCAGTACCAACAACCTCAACTCCCAAGAATTGATGTTCACCAAACGCGCCTGCTAAGGAGATGACGTTTCTGGATTCGGTCGAGTTCAAATTAATTAACTGGAGTTGAAAACCGCCTTCAAATACCGATTCGACTAACGCTGCCACATCTGCTGGCAATCCCGATCTTCGCTGATCTGGATCGAAATGCCGAACCCGACAATTCAACAANCCCCCATGGTATATGGCAGATGGCCCTCCTGTAGTCAATTGCGCGAGTGCTTTGGATACTACTGGATTTCTGGCTTGCCAGTGGTGGACATCCCAAGTTGTCGGATCAGTATCATCGTTATCGATCATGTCCAAACGCCGGCAAATTTCCTGGTAATCGGACTCAAGAGCTTTTTCTGGAAATTCCGAGAGATCACCATTAACATAACGAAACCAAGCACCGTTCGAATCCCGGCCGCTGAGATCTTTATCCAATCTACCTGGATTTCCCAAGCGCAAAATCCGATCAAGATCGGCATCAGATTGTGAGGCATTCCACAACTGAAGGGGGAAATTAGGCGACATCGTTCCATACCCTGACCAACCCGAATCCAGATGTTTGAAAGGGACAACCCAATCACCATTTTCTTCCCGACCCAAAGACCACAACAAATCCTGTTGTGACCGGGCGAGATCCAAAAAGCCTTCATCTCCAGTCAGCAACATAGCATTTAAACCAGCAATAATCGTGGATTCTAGGAGGTTCATAGCACCGTGTGGCCACCGCCAACCGTAATAACCACCCCACCATTTCCCATCCATACATTCGCCAATTTCTCCCGATAACCCCACGTTATCAGGCATAATTCCATTATTCTCTTTAGTTCGTTTATACCAAGCATCAATATAATCAACCACCCAATTCTTATATTTTTGATCGCCATTATATAAGTAAGCATGTACGATCATACTGGTTGCCGTCAGATTCAGTGGGACATCTCCCTTTGCCATACGGCGATTAAGCAAATCTAAGATACGTTCAAAAATCTCGTCGTCATTCCAATCTGCTTTGGGGGTATCAATACCTGGAATATCTTCAAACGGAACCGGATAGTTAGCCAATACATCACGGTGGGTAGACCAGTCTTCCGGTGACATTTCGTGCCGAGGTCCCCGGCTACCGTTGATAGGTGATCGAATAAGTTTCAGTTCTGAATCGTAGTTTTGCGCCTCGTTGTCCTCACCAACATAGAACCCGGCAAAGCGGAACGCTCGTTGTCGATCTTTAAAGACATGTGGATCACATAATCCCAAATAATAGAGATAACTATAACTTTCCCCATGGTGCATCCAATCATAGTAGGCATCAAACTCTCGATAGACCTGCCCGTATTCAGTAAACTGCCAAGTGACTGCATCCCATTCCTTACGTGCTAAATAATGAATTTTTTCGCTGCCACCTAATAAATAAAATAACGGAAAAGTCCAGAAACTTTCATAAGCATCATCTGACCCGTCCATACCCGGCCAATTGTCACGCCAAACCAAAGTACCATCTGGACGAGTATAACGCTCAACAAACGCTACCCCCGCTTGGTTGCAAATATCAATAATCCTCCGCTCCCATAGAGCCCAAGCAGGCGGGTCCACTTTCTGAACAGCTTCAAATTTAGGTATGCTTCCCACTATTGGTGTTTCCTTTTATCGCTTTTTTATATTTGGCTTGATAATAGCAAACCCCGAAACAAGGTTCAACCATAATTGCGTAAACAATCGGCGGATCATTGAATCACAATTAGCTTTTTCGTTTGCTGGAACGTTCCTGTCTGTAACTGGTAAAAATATAGGCCGTTGGAGACGCGTTCACCAATTTGGTTCCGACCATCCCAGTAAGCAGCCTTATCCTTGGTCAGATACTTTCCTGCAGATAACTGACCAAATTGAATTTGTCGAATCAATGAGCCATTAAGGTTATAGATTGAAACCACTACCTCACCACGATCCTCAAGTTCAAATGGGATCCAAGTCTCAGGATTAAACGGGTTAGGAAAATTTTGACCGAGCCAATTACGATAAGGATTAAGATATTCTGGTATATGCTTGCTATACATTCCATCTTCCACTGGAAGTGAAAAAATCGATTCGTTGATTTGAAACGCTTGTAATTCATATAAATCCAAAATGTGGAGTGTATCTCCCACAATCATTAAATCAGAAGGAAAAATCAGGTTCTTATCCTGTGGAATTGTTTCACCAGTTCGTACATCAATGAGCATGATANTCCCTTGATCCAACNCATAAACATAATCACCGCGAACCGCGACGGCGACCGGCAATTTTTCTGTTTTATAGACAGTAACATCTGTAGGATGACCCAAATTCGAGAAATCAACGACCCGAACACCAATATCACTGTCCAATATATATGCCTTGTTATTTTTCACAGCAACACCAAGTGCATTGCCACCCATTTCATATCCTGAAATTGGACGAGGATTGGCTGGATTCGCGACACTAAACACCCGAACACCATCACTCAGCGCTGCAACATAGACTAGATCTGCTTCAAATGCCAGACGATAAGCAGTACCACTCATTTGAATTCGACCAACACGGCGAATATTTTGAGGAGATGAGATATCCAAAATTATGATGTCTCCCGCACAAACGTAGGCCAAATCCTCATTAATTTGGATATTGATGGCAGCTGAAGGTATTTGTATTCGGGTCACTTCAACAGGTCGCTGTGGATTGCTAAAATCATAGACAAAAACTCCTGATTTACCCGCTGCCACATATGCATAACCATCTTTGGCTGAGACACTAGTAGTGGACTCAATATCTATATGGATAGCCTTACGTTGTCCGTCAATTACCTTGAGACTCGATTCTGTTGTAACATAAATCCTTCCATTTTCCGCGAAGAAATCCGTTGGCCCTCCCGCCCCTTTAAAATGCTCAACCCATTCTGGCTGGTGTAAATTAGTAACATCTACAATATGCAGGCCATCTAGCCCATTCGCCAAGTAAACCCTGTTCTCATTACGAACAACGTCAACTGTACTTCCTACCGTTCGCTGTCTGGCAATAATTCTTGGCTGGTTTTTATCACTAATATCAGCAATCACTAGACCTCCTTGCTGCCCAGCAATGTAACCGTATCCATCCTGAATCTCAATAGACGTTGCAATTCCTGAAGTGCCCATCGTTGAAATAACTTTTGGCTTCTGAGGATTGCCGATATCCGCAATTTTCAATCCGACTCCGACTATATAAGCATAACCCTCTAGAAGCTGAAAATCATAGCCCAANACTGGTATTGTTCCCATNATGACCGGAACAGTCGCACGACCAAGACTGAGCGTGTGAATACCACTTTCATCATCACTGAGATAGATCTTCCCATCATAGATATCAACATGAACCGCCGCACCTTTTGTTGGATAATAACCAATCATCGGTGGTGCAGGTCTTTGGCGAAAAGCATCGAGATCGTAAATATGTAGTCCCCGTTCAATATCTACAACATACACTCTATTATCCGTAACTTCGACCTGACCGACATTTTTAAATTTATTAACTGTGTGGACAATCTGGGGAAATTCTGGTCGTTCAATAGAGATTATTTGCACACCAGCAGTTCCATCCGCTACATAGGCAAGGTCGCCTTTGATTCGAATGCCGTATGCATACCCTGGAGTAGAAAGTTCAGCAATACGATTAAACTGTTCAGATACATTAAACACTTCGATTCCCCAGCCGCTTGCAGCATACAGGAGATTCCCAACAACAGACAAATCCTGATAATCACTGGTCAGCCGAATTCGTTGGGTAGGTTTAAGTCGATAGGAAATGTTTTTATGCAGGTGACTCAGCTGAAACATATTTTCTGTATCTTTTTGAGTAATTTGGCCAGACGGCATGAGCAAACGATTGGATCGAGGGACACCAACATCAACCGGTGAATCACCAATCGCCGTGAAACTATAGCGAAAATCTTGATCAATAGTTGAAGTAACAATTAAGATAAGTTGCTCAATGGAAAGTAGGTCTTTCATCTCCAGTTTTGCGTCATCATCCATATCGAAGGTAAACTTTTCTATCGAAACATGACCACTGTTGTAGGAAATCGCCAGTTGCGCATAAAGATGATTGGATGCCTCGCCATCCAAAGCGATCTCAAGTTGCTCAGGTAAATTACTCAACCGCATATATGAGGCCCCAAANCTCTTTACACTACCCANNCCTTCTNNTGGATAATTCGTTANTTCNGGAATCGGTGCAGTAACCTTGTAACGCTCATGTAANTCTCGGTAACCAAACAGCGAGCCTTTAGATCGATCGTTGAAAAGGTTTGCCACCATCCAATTTTGAAAGATATCGATAGCTTTTTCCTGCCGCCCCAGCGTTTCTAATGTTGCTTCCACTCCAGCCATACCAAGCTGATCCTGACGAACCAACTCTTTGATGAACTCTCTGCCCCCATAATTTTCATATGCATACAGCAGAAACATAAAACCAGCACCATACTGAACATTTGGTGTGTTAGCTTCCGTCAACGAGACGGTTGGATCTTTAAGATACCCCTCAATGAAAATTTGGTGCATATTACTATAGATAGCGTATTCGGAAAAAGATGCCATTCCCTCTTCAAGCCATGTTTCATCTGATTGCCCACCGTTCTGATACCAGTTAACAAGATGTGTTATCTCATGGGCTAAGCTCTTATAAAACGTCCTCTTCCCCCGCTGTAGGTAAGTATAAATATCCATAAAAAGAATTTCACCACGATTACTATTTGGAGCTAACGGATTCTGATCTGCCGATGAAAAATACCCCCCGTAATCACGACCCGATTTATCGTTACCAACGTCATGCAACAGCAACGTAAAACGCGAATCACGATCAAGACCAGGACGCGGTTCTTCACCAATCCATTGGTGTATCTCGGGATAAATTTTGTCGCGAAATTCTGTTACGATTTCTTCAGCTTCTACGTCTGTAATCAGATTTTTAACCGAATTATCAATGTAGAGGCAGACGTTTTTACCGATTGCAATGCAAGTAGCTTGAACCTTGCTCTCAGGCATATGTATATAGAAATCTTTGGTGCTACCAACTTGAATTTGTGGATCAGCTATACTATGACTATCCAAAACGAGCCATAAAACAGCCAAAACCAGAGTATTAATTAATAGCTTTTTCATTTCACATTAGGTTGGATACTTNACTGATTGCCTATTTTGATTCCACAGGAAGGGTATTCCGTACCAATTTTTCGCTNCCGATCATCTTNAANCGTCCNCCNGTTTCGCTTGCCAGTTTCTCAAANAAGCTGAGTCTTTCTGCATCTGCGTTTCTGAGATCTATTTCCAAACCTACGACAAATATTTTCGATTGATTAACATTTTTCATCTTAACTTCTTCAAGTATATTTTTAGGGTTGGTTTCAAAAGCTTGCTCCATTCCCTTCGGCGTTTNCGGNAACCCATCAGTGATTAAAACTATAATAGTTGGNTTNGATTCNAACGATTTTTCGATGGCTCCCAAGACATTCGTGCCTANATTCCGGTTAATTCGCTCAGGTGTATACCTATCAAGATAGCTCATTGCACGCATGATCTCATCCATATNTGCTGACTTCATAGTTTTATGCCGAGACTGNGCAATAGCGTGAAATGTAACAATGTTAAACTTGTCATCTTCACCGAGCGCCAGCATGGAATCCTTAATAGAACTAATCGCAATTTCGAGTTTTTGCAGGCCTGCTGCCTGCATACTTGCCGATACATCCANACAAAAAACAACGTCCTGTGGCCCTCCAAATTCACCTANAAAATCGATGATACCCAGAGGATCAGCAACACCAGGATTTCCACCACCACCTAGCAATCCTTCTTCTGAATCGCCATACGAATCAACGATATCCATTCCGGAACGCTGNCCCTTAATGCGATCCCGCCCAGTCACCTTGCCTCGACCACCAATAGCGGGGTTTCGTGTAACAAGTCGACTAAGATTTGAGGCTTCTGCATCCTTTAGCTTAGCATCTGTCATCAAATCGGGAATTTTCTCACTCAACTTTGCTTGATCTGCATTTTTTAAGAGAAGTCGTTCCTCCCATTTTTTCACTTCAGTCAGCTTATTCTTCGGAGTTTCTGCCTTTTTTAGTTTCGCTGTACGAGCAAGTAGTTGATCTGGTTTAAGAACTCTCTCAGGTTTAACTTTTGGTTTNACTTGCATTCTTCGAAGNCGTTCTTTCGGAACTTCCTGCATCCAGTCAATTTTNACAAAGTCATCANCTCCCACATAATTTTTATGTGGTAAAAACACAATAACATTCAACACAAAAAGATGGNCAATGAGAGAGAGGAGAATCGCTGTCTTGCGCTTTTTTTTCTCACGTTCCTTCTCCAATATTCGATCCGAAATTACTGCCTCCACTACTATATCCCCAATTTCAAAATATTTATTCGTATACCTTCACTTGTCTCAATCAACTTTAGATAACAGGATTTAAGAAGTTGGCGCTCTAATTTTCAAAAAAAATACTTATATGAAAAACCGGTTGCCCCTATCTTAACCACTGCATATCCGCATACTTAACTGTATGAATATAATAACATTATTTTGATCAACTATGCATTTCATGATACACTTCAGAAATTGTTTAAAACAACAGTTTTAATGTTTATTCATTGAATTCCAAGTCAAAAAGGGTCTTTAATTTCCAGCAAAGGGAACTCGCAATTCGAGAAAACGTATCTGATAATAGCGCCAGTTTTAGTTTTGTGGATAATAAGCAGAAAAACTATATTAGCTATTAGACGTGAGCCTGTTTCCGAAATTGCTATGAAACCCTCAATCAAATGGAGGTATTAGCATGAATTCACCCAACGAGCAGANAATCTTTGAAGATAACTTTGATANCAAACCAGACGAAGGTTGGTCATGGTTGAGGGAAAATCCAGAGCATTGGCGCATTCAAAATAACGGATTGGAAATCCGTGTTGTGCCTGGTGTGGCAGANACTGTCAAGAACGCCTTACTNCGCCCAGCACCANACCGNAATGACGGTACATTTGCTATCGAAGTAACAGTTACCAACCACACTCACCCTATTCAACAGTACGAACAAGCTGGAATTACCTGGTATAACGACGGCAAACCAGTATTTAAGGAAGTCAAAGAACTAATCGACGGAGATCTCTACATCATTCCCGGGAAACAGTCGATGATGACAGAGAGTGTTCGGTTACGTTTAGTTGTCTCTGTGAATTCGTGGGAAGCTCAATATTGCCCTGAAAATGGAACAGNATTCCAAACTGCCGCAACTGGAGAATTGCCCACGCCAAGCGACGACCAAGTTAGCATCCAATGTTATAATGGNCCGGAGGATGCCGAACATTGGATTCGTTTTGAGAACTTCCAGATCAAAAAATTATCGTAATAAACCAGTATGTCCCATGAGTTATGATAGTACTTTGGGTACATACAAGAAAAAATCAGGATCTCGTGGAAGTGGCAAATGATAAGCTTAAGTTGTCGCTAAAAATCTCCTCTTCAGTGACCAGAAAACGAGGACATCAGACTTTAAAGATGATAAGANTTCCGCTAATATAGTGATTTGTTTTCACTTCAAGCTATGGCTTTGCTTTCCTAATCATGAACNAGTGATCTACTAACTTAAAAACACAATCCAATTCTGAGGTATTGAAATTTTATCGTGGTAACGAATCTCCCATCTTAATGCTTTTTGCTCACATTAATTCCAGCCAGAAAATNTGAGTTACTACATGTAGATCTACAGACAAACTGACGTAGAAAGCCGATAGCACATGGTTCTGCTATAACGATATTAGGGTGTAGGTAACTCANATCAAAAAAATTTGCTCTTTTGNGGGTTATATTATATACTATTTTTGCATACTCCATGAAAACAGGAGGTGATCAAATGTCTAATTATGACATGATCATGGGAGGTGCTATCTCTTAACAGNGGGCACCTTCCATGATCAATTCGTAAGAGGTGGTCAGAACGTAACCACCTGANTGAGGAAGTAGGGGGTGGATCCACCCCTTACTTCTTTGTTTATTCAGCAACCGAACTTAGAAATATTCGTGCTCTAATAAAAGGTGATAATGTAATGAAATTTAGAATGACTGTAAGTTTTATCTTTCTGGCCGCTATAACATCACTAATATTATACCCTGTAGCAACAGAAGGTCAGGCAGTGGAGGACGGCTTGATTGGTCACTGGACCTTTGACAAGAAACATACCGACATTAATGCGGGTGAAGCACTAGATCAAGTTGGAAACGAGCATCCCGGAGAGATTAAAGGCCGACCGAAAATTGTTGAGGGTAAAGTCAACGAAGCTCTGAAGTTCAACGGGAAAGAAGACTACATTGTTATGGGGGATGTAACAGAAGGTCAAGACTTAACCTATGCCATGTGGATAAAAGTTAGTAAGTTGCCTGATGGTCCGAAGGTTATCATATGGGACGATAACCCCAATGGTGGAGGTGATGCTTGGTTACAACTAAACGCAGATGGAACAGTCGAAACTCAGCGGGGAGGCGACGGTTTTGGTGTCTTCAAAACAAAGTCACCAGTAAAGGGTGGAGAATGGACACACATCACCTATGTAGCTGACGGAAAGAATGACATAAAGACTTTATATTTGAATGGTGCACCGGCTGGTGATCAGGGAGGTAAAATTACAGCTCGAACAGGAATTAGTCATGTTGTCGTGGCTGTGGGACATGATCGCAACGCGTTTATTAAGCCTTGGTATTTTGAAGGTGACATCGACGAAGTCGCTATTTATCTTCGTGCCCTTACTCCCCAAGAGGTAAAGAAAAACTATAAAGAATCAATGGCTGTCGATTTCAACAGTAAATTGGCTATGACTTGGGGCAACATTAAGAATTAAATCAGAATGCGTAGAAGCAGATCGTACTGCTGTTGCCAACATAATTCGGAAACACGTATTAATTTGCACCCATTTTCATATGGCGGCTTCATCCTCAAATCAAGCTCAGTAACTTCAATTTTTCCTTATTTTTTTCCAATTAGCACAAAAATGTTTTTAACCGGGCAAATGTGTTTTCCATAAAATGCTTACACTCAATAAAAACGACAATCTAACTACTGATGTCCAGTCTTTAGAATTCCTCGTTCTTGAAATACATTAGGGTTAGATGCTACTTCCCCATTAGAACTGTTTATCTGTGATTTCAAACTCGAAGACCAAACCAAAGGAACCAATCATCATATAAATTTGTGCCCACTGCGGACTACCGGCTTTCCCACAGTCGAGTTCTCCTACGAAATCAGCACCATTCCCCTGTTAGTGAACATGACAATACTGCCATGGCTAAACTTCCACTCCAAGTTCCGATCTATAGCACTCCTTTTGAAAAAATTGAGTAACTTTCCTTCATCCTCCATTCGTTATTGAACCTTTTGTAAATTGTATTCCAAGAGCCAAAGCTGAGA
This sequence comes from Candidatus Poribacteria bacterium, assembly GCA_002729415.1. GTDB lineage: Bacteria > Poribacteria > WGA-4E > WGA-4E > UBA9662 > UBA9662. The sequence continues at coordinate 31,946 of PBXZ01000040.1, forward strand.
GATGGTAATCTCTCTAGGAACATATGGNATANAANTTCCGCAACGTNAGCCGATATGCTAAACTGTATTGAGCATTCGTATACTATAAATAGCAGGTGAATTTGATGCTAAATAAATCCCATGAATTTTTGACTGCGGTTCCAGTGACGAAGGTANNATTCACGGATCAGTTCTGGGCACCACGGATCGAGGNCAATCGAACAACAACCTTACCNCANTGCTTNCACCATTGTGAAGTTACCCACCGAATCCNAAACTTTGAAGTNGCAGGNGGNTTAAAAGCAGGNGAATTTGAGGGTATCTACTTCAACGACTCAGATCTCTACAAGGTGGTGGAAGGTGCAGCCTACATCCTAGCTACCTATCAAGANCCCAAACTAGAAACCTACTTAGATGGTTTGATTGGAAANTTCGCNGCNGCGCAGCAGGAAGACGGATATCTGAATACCTACTATACTTTGGTNGAACCAGATAAACGGTGGTCCAATTTACCTGTGATGCATGAATTATACTGTGCTGGACACCTTTTTGAAGCGGCAGTAGCCCATTACCACTCAACCGGGAAACAAAACTTGCTGGATATTGCCACTCGATTTGCTGACNAGATTGACAACNTCTTCGGTTATAACAAATTGGTTGGTGTTCCCGGCCACGAAGAAATTGAATTGGCTTTAGTAAAACTTTANCAGGCAACCAACGAAAAGCGTTATCTTNATTTAGCCAAGTTTTTCATCGATGAGCGAGGGAAAAGCGATCGGGACTATGCCCAAGATCACATNCCCATACGCGAACAAAGCCAGATTGTTGGNCATGCTGTACGAGCAATGTATCTGTATGCNGGTGTTGCTGATGTGGTTAGNTACACTCATGATNAAGATCTNTTTGANACCATGGATCGGATCTGGGATGACGTGACTTTGCACAANATGTACATTACTGGTGGAATTGGNCCTTCAGCACATAACGAAGGTTTCACTGTACCCTATGATCTACCCAACGAAACAGCTTATGCTGAAACGTGTGCAGCTATCGGCATGGTGTTTTGGAGTCACCGAATGTTTTTACTGCACGGTCATGTGAAGTACATAGACATCCTCGAACAGGCACTCTATAACGGCTCNATCTCTGGTGTTTCCTTAACTGGAGATCAGTTCTTCTATGTTAACCCTTTGGCTAGCCGTGGAAATCATCATCGTCAGCCTTGGTATGGCTGTGCTTGCTGTCCNACAAATATAGTNCGATTTATCCCGCAGGTCGGAGGGTATTTTTATGCGACTTCATCTGACGCAGTATGGGTAAACTTGTACGCAGCNAACANGGCAGAAATNNCCCTTGNTNNNAGGTCAATTGAGATAATACAGGAAACCGACTATCCATGGTCCGGTCACGTCAAACTAGTTGTCCGACCAACACATCCAACAACCTTTAAACTTCATCTGCGGATNCCAGAATGGTGTGNAAAAGCAACAGCTAAAATCAATCAAAAACNGATCGAAATTNCNCCTGATGACAACGGCTATCTCAGCCTAGACCGCGAGTGGCAACTGGGCGATACNATAGATCTNGAGATGCCAATGCCGATNGACCGAATTATTTCCCATCCGAAAGTCGTCGCTGATCATGGNNACACCTGNCTACGNCGTGGTCCGGTAGTCTATTGTTTGGAAGCAACAGATAACGGAGGATCAGTTCGGGATATTGCCTTACCCCAAAACACTCATCTAGAACCCCATTTCGAAGAGGATTTGCTAGGTGGAGTAACTGTGCTACGAGGTAAAGCTTGGCGACGTTCCCCAATTGATTGGGAAAACCAACTATATCAGACATCCCCACTGGACAAAGAGACAGAAATTACGGCTGTTCCTTATCATGCTTGGGATAACCGCGAGGTTGGCCCCATGAGTGTCTGGTTACCAGAAAGTACCATTCTAGCTGAAGCCAAATTGAAACCAACAATAGCCATCGAAGGAGAACCTTCAGCCTCCTTTGTTTTCAATCAACTGGATGCCATTAACGATAATCTGATGCCGTCTGGTTCAAATGACCAGACAATTCCCCGGTTTACCTGGTGGGATCAAAGAGGAACAAGCGAATGGATCAGCCTTACATTTGGGGAACCTAAGCAAATTTCTTGCGCAGAGGTCTATTGGTTTGATGATGGTGATCGTGGCGAGTGTCGTATTCCAGAATCCTGGGAGGTGGAATGGTACAACGGTACAACTTGGCAACCCGTCACAAATTCTTCCGCCTATGGTATCGAACTAGATGTATTCAATCGTGTTTCCTTCGACGCTGTGCAAACGACAAGCATTCGGGTAACAGTACAACTTCAAGAAGGCATGTCTGGGGGCATTCTCGAGTGGCGTTTACCTCAGTAAATCAGTAAACAAGGCAAAATTTCAGATTGCCGCCAGTTAAGTTTGACACCAAACGGATGAAGAAAATAGTCATTGGGTACGCTAAAGGTCTCGCCTATTACGCCTAGGAGGATATGTTCGTTTCTATCACCATGCCAGCTGAAGACCTCTCCTGCGGGGTTTAATTGAATTGAATACAACCACCAGTTGACAAACATTCACATCTATTTAATAATGGAAATGGACTTAATTCGGATTGAATCGTAACTCAGGATAGGGATTAGTTATGGCATTTCCGTCACACGGCATCACTCACCGTCCAACAGTAACAGGTACACGCGGTATGGTTGCTAGTGCGCATCCGATTGCAAGTTTAGCTGGCGCGCGTATATTACTGCAAGGAGGAAATGCTTTTGACGCGGCAGTCGCTGTCGCTTCCACATTAAATGTCGTCGAACCATATATGTCAGGNATAGCAGGTTGTGGCTATATGTTGATCTACAGCGCTAAAGAGGAAAGAATCCGTGTACTTGATTATATGGGGACAAGCCCATATCAAGCAACTCCTGACGCCTATTCAACACCCGGATCAAATGAGGAAGGTATTCGATCAGGCATGGTTCCTGGCGCCTGTGGTGGCTGGGTGTCTTTACTAAATGAATATGGGAGCATGAGTTTATCAGATATATTTTCGCCGGCCATAGAATATGCTGAAGAAGGATATGCAGTAACTGTTAAGAATGCGTTTTTTATGGATGGCGCATCATCTCGATTCTCCCCCACAGCTTCAAAAGTGATGATGTCTCGCGGCCGAACACCTCTGCCGGGTGAAGTCCTGATCCAAAAAGATCTTGCCAACACTTTCCGACAAATTGTTAGAGGCGGAACAGACGTTTTCTACCGTGGTGAAATCGCACAGAAAATCACCGAATTCTCCCGTCAAAATGGTGGCCTAATCACCAAAAAAGATCTGGAAGACTTTCAGGTGGAATGGCATGATCCAATATCAATACCTTACAAAGAATATAAGATCTATTGCCCTCCACCACCATGTTCCGGATTCCAATATTTGGAGATGCTTAATATTTTAGAAACTGATTCTTTGAGTGACCTAGGACACAATTCAACTGATTACCTTCACCTGCTAATTGAATCCATTAAGCTAGCCAGTGTGGACAGAGTAAAATACACCTGCAGCCAAAACCCACCGATAACAGGTTTACTTTCAAAAGGCTATGCCGCCACTCAAAGACAACGAATTAGATATGAAGCTGGAGTAGGAGGCAACGAACGTTACTCTACACATAAACTAGCTGGGGAAATATCGCCTGGGGACCCTAGGCAATGGATAAACGAATGTACAACCCACTTCGACGTGGTTGACAACCAAGGTAACGCTGTAGCAACAACACAGAGTCTCGGCTCAGGATTTGGATCTGGTGTCATTTTGGGTAATACGGGTATGTTCCTTAATAACTTCATGAATTGGTTCGACCTCTTACCTGNAAGCCCAAATGTTGTCGCTCCCCACAAAAAGATCGAGATGTGCATGTCTCCCTGCCATATTTGGAAAGGAAATCAACTTTTCGCGATACTNGGCACACCAGGAAGTTACGGTATTTTACAGACAACAGCCCAGATNATTCTGAANCTAATTGAACATAAAATGAACATTCANGCGGCAATTGANGCACCTCGCATNCGAATCGAGNAATCCGGNACTGACGTNGGTATTGAAGAACNCATTTCATCCCAAATAAGANGGGAACTNACNGCACGAGGNCATAATGTNCGTGCACTTCCAACTTGGACTGCAGCAGTAGGAGGAGGCCAAGGGATNACTATNGACCANGAAGAAGGTACGTTCATGGGNGGAGCTGANCCTCGTCGTGACGGATACGCTATCGGAATTTAATTTGATGTATTATTGAAGTAGATTTTTCGACTTTTTCTAAATTCTAATATTAGGAGTAAAATGACAGATCCACACATTATTTATATTCTTTCAGATGAACACTGCGGAACAGCCATGAGTCATGCAGGAGATCAAAACGTTAGTACACCAAATATGGACCAACTGGCATCAGAAGGGGTTAGTTTTCGCAATGCCTACGCCAATTGTCCTATCTGCACACCTTCACGGGGAACGATTTTCTCCGGTCGCTACGCTCATGCTGGACCTGTGCAGTTTTTCTTTGACGTCTACAAGGCGACCTCACCCAGTACCGCAACAATTCTACGGACAGCTGGCTATCATACTGCTTACTTTGGCAAATGGCACTGTGGGATTGTCCAGGATCAGGAACCAGACGAGGTTCGCCAAAACCGCCAAGACTATACACGTTGGCCAATGCGCACACCGGAATACCATAGAGGAGGATTTCAGGATTGGTTTGGCTTTGAAGTTAACAATGCTCCTTTCGAAGGATTCTACTATCATCAAAACGAAGTCAACCCCAGAAAAATCAATGGATATCAAACCGATGTTCTTACTGACATGGCCATACGATACCTAAATGAGTATGGCCATCAAAAACCACTTTTCCTGGTTTTGAGCGTAGAACCACCCCATTTTCCTTTGGATGTACCAGATCAATTTATGCGTTTTGATCCCTCTGGGCTAAAGACCCAGCCAAACTTTTCAGACACACCAGAAATGCGAGAAAAACTGGCCACCTATTATGCAATGATAGAAAATTTGGACTGGAACATCGGACGTCTTTCAGATGCTTTGTCTAGGAACACACAATTTACAGATAACACTTTGACCGTTTACTTTTCTGATCATGGAGACTTTATGGGAAACCATGGACTTTTTGAACGGAAAGAGAATCCCCATCAGGAATCAGTACGTGTTCCNGCTATATTTCATTGGCCCAACCAGATACCGGCACAAGGTATGCGTAATGAGCTTTTTAGCTTGGTTGATATGTTACCAACCACACTCGGACTTTTGGAAATGGATATGCCTAGCTATCTGCAAGGTAAGGATTTCTCATCAGCACTACTGAATAAACCATTTGTAGAACCCAATCATGTCTTATTGGAAATGTGTGGAAATCCGAGATGGAATCTCGATTTCCTCGACTGGCGTGGATTGGTCACCAATAAATGGAAATACACTTACTATGAAACAGGGCATGAACTTCTGTTTGACCTAGAAGAAGATCCCTATGAACAAACAAATCTCGTCGACTCTCAGACTGAAATTAGAAATCAACTTCGGCAACTACTACTAAGGACACTGGCCGAAACTCGAGAACCATACTTCGATGTCCTAATCGAACATGGCGTCGGGCTTGAGACTCCAGTCATTGATGTCTCCACTCGCAAACACGGGGGGATTTCGCCAACATGGGACAAAGTAATCCAAACAAATTAAACATAACCTCTATAGGTGGAATTAAGAACAAAATCTAGTAACCTATATATTAAGTTGTTTTATTTAGTGCTTTTGTACTAAATTTCATGCTATAGCAAAATAATAATGATAACCTTGGAATAGGATTTAATATCATACTTAAAATCAGAAACAGAGGAATGTGGTGACTGAGGAACAGAAGTTTATCTTTGATTTAAAAGGGTATTTGCTAATACCTGAAGTTCTGAAAAAAACAGAAATTAACAGCCTCAAAGAGCAAATTGAAACCATTCGCACCAATCCAGAATCTTTACCAATACACGAAAGAAGATTTCCAGGTGGCACCGCCTCAATACTAATTGATTACCCTGCTATTATGGAAATTTTAAACGAGGTCATTGGTGAAGTACGTATGGAATCAAGCTGGTTCACTTACCGAAACATCGAGGATAAAGGGCCAACACCTCATGGCGGCGGACGCAATACCAACCCGAATTTCAGCTACCAGTGCCATAACGAAAAAATCTATTCTGCACTAACTCGCGTGGTTTTTGAGCTCAATGAAGTCAAACTAGGTGATGGAGGAACACTATTCATGCCCGGAAGTCACAAGTCAAACTTTCCCATGCCGGAGGAACATCGATGTGTCGAATCACCTTTACTAGAAACGTACAATTGTCCGCCAGGTTCAGCTATCATATTCACGGAAAACCTGTGTCATTCGGGAGATACATGGAAAAATCCAGATTATCCTCGAATTGCAGTCTTTAATTGCTATAATTTTGTTGGTTGTCAATTTCACAAACCGTCTGTACCCAAAGAAATAATTGATCACCTGCCACCAGAGAAAAAAAACTTNTTNAGAAATGTTTGGACATGGAATCAAGGAGGGGCAAATAATGGACGAAANCTCCANTATNACNATTNACACATATCATGCAAACAAACTCAANTCTAAACTAANGCTTAATTCATTGAAGATATCACAAGAAAATGTCTAAGATTGGATCAATNGCTACAACATTACTTATCCNNGGNACATCAGCCAGCAGCCTCAAACCNGCAGGTGNNGTGGAAGCNATGAANNNGGANGGNGGNCAAGAACTTCATCGCGTTGCTGAATCTAAGCGTATGCAAGTNAAGGACGTNGAGCAACACCTGCAACAGATCAGCCAATCGTCCCCCTCCAACTCTGGATCGATCGGTGGTACATCCACAGAAGATTCTAGCCAACCCACATCAGGGTTACTNATCGATCAAAAAAAATGAGTGTACGACAATTTCCCTTGTTACGCTTCCCCATTTTATTAACTGTCACATTCGAACTATCTAGCCTTATTATACCAACCATTGCTGATTTTTCTTGGCAAAGCTTTGCCAAGAAAACCTACACGCCTCCATAGAACAAAGTAAAATACAAATCAATGTACTTAGCAGATTCCCAACTTCCATTCCAATGGCACATTTGTTGCTCTATATCTCGCAGGATTTGTCCGAGCAATAAATAATTTTGCCAAGCTTTCAAATCTGAAGACACGCATAGTTTGAAAACAAACGAGAATTAACATTACTCAATACAAGTCAAAAAAAGAATAACATTGCAACAAAGCAAGTGGGATAAATCTTTTTGGCTCAAACTCCATGAGCTCATCCAAAATTACGGACTTTCAACAAAACGGTTTCTCGAATTTAGATCTTGCAATTTTTTTTGAACTGTTATAATTTGCCAATATTATTTTGTTGCTATAATATAATGTAGCAATGTAATATTGTTTGCATTATTATAAGGAAAATCTTGTGCGAGCATCTCTTAGTTTACATCGTACAATTCGCTTTAATTTTACAAAGGCAAATAATTACTATCGTAGATAATATTGCAACTACAGTTTGTTATTGGTGATTTTTTCTTAGTTAAAAATAAAGTTGTTAATTTATATACGGTGGGAAACTACCGTAGTTTTTGCTTTGATAGGAGTACATAAAAAAAAGAAGGAGAGGTATTTACCTATGAATAGAGTTTATGGCCGAAAGGCTAGGGACATGGCGTCGGTTCTGGCCAAAAGATTGTCCCAAATTTCCATCCTTATCGTACTCGTTTCTTTCGCCTCTGTTGTGGCTTTGGCTGACGAACATGGGGGAGATTCAGTCTGGACAACCGATGTTGCCGTCGATACCTTGTGGGTTTTGATTGCCGGTATGCTGGTTTTCTTCATGAATGCGGGATTTGGATGTGTCGAAGCTGGTTTCTGCCGAGCCAAGAACGCTGTCAACATCTTAGGCAAAAATTTTGTCGTCTTCGGAATTTCGTCTATAGCCTTCTGGATCATTGGATGGGCAATCATGTTTGGGGAAGGTAACTCCTTCATGGGAACTACAGGCTGGTTTATTGCTGGTGCTGACAATAGTCCTGTTACAGGCGATGCATATAACGGGGTTTATGACTCTATTAGCTGGACTGGTATTCCGCTTTTCGCTAAATTTTTCTTCCAACTTGTATTTGCTGGAACAGCCGCCACTATCGTTTCAGGCTGTGTAGCGGAACGTATCCACTATAAATCCTATATGGCTTTTACTGTTGTCCTTGTCGCCATCAGTTATCCTATTACTGGACATTGGATCTGGGGAGGCGGATGGTTAGCAAATATGGGAATGTGGGATTTTGCCGGATCAACAGTTGTTCACTCAGTAGGTGGTTGGGCAGGCTTAGCTGGAATTATCCTTCTTGGCCCCAGACTCGGCAAGTATCGAGATGATGGGTCGGTCTCACCAATTCCTGGCCATAGTATGGCACTTGCCTTTCTTGGCGGCATGATTCTCTGGCTCGGCTGGTTCGGGTTCAATCCTGGTAGCACAATGGGCATATCAGGGGAAGGAGCTAAGTCTGTAGCTCACATTGTGGTGACGACAAATCTGTCCTGTGCAGCAGGTCTCTTAACTGCGACTATTGTTTCATGGCTAGTGTTAGGTAAACCGGACTTCAGCATGACTGTCAATGGTGCACTAGCAGGACTAGTTGCCATTACGGCCCCATGCGCGTTTGTCAATCCAATACCGTCCGTAATTATCGGTATTATCGCAGGGATCCTGGTTGTGTTCAGCGTCCTCTGCTTTGATAAAATCCACATTGATGATCCAGTAGGGGCACTCTCGGTTCACTTAACCAATGGTATCTGGGGAACATTAGCTGTAGGGCTTTTTGCAAAAGCTTCTCTGGGAGGGATAGGTGTTGATGGACTCTTCTATGGAGGCGGTGTGGGTCTACTTGTAAATCAATTTATAGGTGTTATTGCGGTAGGCGCATTCACACTTGTCTTAGCACTTATTGTCTGGGCAGTTATTAAGGCAATTTTTGGACTACGAGTCGATCAAGAAACAGAAACAACAGGACTCGACATTACCGAAATGGGGATGGAAGCCTATCCTAGCGAAAGTCCACTAGGATAAGCTAGCTATTACTTATTCTTTAATCTAGCCCAAGTTCAGATAAACTTGAACTTGGGCTTTTTATTTGATTTGACTTTTATTACAATTTTAAATATAAACCACTAAATTAGTATGGCTATCACCTCCTCTGGGTACTCATAGCCAAGATTCAGACCTTCTGTAATACAGTTGCCTTCTGCTATTCTCCGCTTATTTTACTCGCAATCCTCTGATTAAAAAACAGGCATGTTATCTACTAGTAATCCAGTATTGCACCAGGAATTACCTGTACTCCACTCAGTTTTGTAATCTAGGTTATTGATGGCATAGCTATTGCTCTTAATGGTTAACGATTAATCTAAATTATTTTGTGGGAGCAAAAATGTCCTAGCACATTTTGCTTTTGTGTTTTCTAATGCGTATATGGATTCATAATTGGGCTCATTAACGGGTATCAACAATTTTGAATCTGTGACCGTGTGTCTAGCGTTGTAGTGTTACGTTGTTTGAAGTTTCTAAATAATCTTAAGTTTTTTAATTAAACCCATTAAACTTTAAGGAGGTTTAATTTGGTTTCTAACAAGGAAAGGAAACTAAGCCTGTGCTTGGTTGCCTTAGTTTTGATTCTGTCATCATGGAGTATTTCCAATGCTCAAGTGAAACTGACAGATAATCTGTCGCTGTCTGGTTTTCTGGATATGTCTGCAGGAACTTCTCTCGTTGAAGATGAAAGTACAGAGGCAAACACTGCATTTGATCAGTTTGAACTCGATTTTCACTTTGCTAACGATAAAGTTTCGGCTCGTGTGGATATTGACAGCACATCGACAAGTTCAGAAGTGAGTCGTCTGATTGGATTAGAACAGGCTCACGTGTCTTATGCTTTTAGTGACAAGTTCAGCATAACAGCTGGCAGATTTCTCAGTTGCATTGGCTTTGAAGCTGCTGAGCCAGCAGATATGTACCAATATTCTTGGTCTCAAGGTATACCTTATCCAGGTTACCAGGATGGTGTTGCCATTAACTTTACCTTAAATGATCAAGTTGGTATTTATGCCTCTATGGTTGAAAGCGTTTGGGGCAACCCCATGAGTTCTAGCCTCAACCTTCCCAGTTTTGAAGCACAGGTTGCTTTAACACCAATTGATAAACTGACAACCAAAATAGGGTTTGCCGGTGATGTTCTTTCTAATGGTGCTGGGACTGAGTATTTACAAAGTGAAGTGAACGCTTGGGCACAGTTTGATGTAGCCGACAATTTCTTCGTGGCGGCTGAATTTGATCTGTTGGGCAATTGGGATGCAATTGCTAAGGATGGAAATTTGCGCCCTGAGGGTGATAGCGGAATGCACTTCTTAGGTATGGCCAATTATGGTCTAACAGACAAGGTCGCTGTTACTGCCAGGTTTAGTGGTTATAAAGTTGGTGATGGAGATTTAGAAACAGAGGTTACACTAAGCCCATCATACACTTTTACAGACAGTTGGGGTGGCTTGGTTGAGTTGAGGCAAACTCTTGCAGATGCAGATGGAAACTCACGAACCGATATCGCCATAGAAACGATTTATACTTTCTAAGTTAGGATTTGAACCCAAAACTTAGAACCATTTTTTCAGGTAGTACCCAAAAGTCTACGCCTGTTTTAGGTGTGGGCTTTTTATTTTAGGATCTCAGCCATCGTTACCCACTCATTCTCCGGAGTTGTAGGTAGTAAACAATATAGCAATCTCGCACGGATGGAATAGTTCGGTTTTAGGTCAAAGGTAAATTGGCGGATTTCATCCGGCTGAAATCGATTGTCCGACTGCCCCGAATCCAACATCATTGAATGTTCAATCTGTTGATGATATTCAATTTCCCCTGATGGATTTGATATTTTCACATCAAGTATAATGGTACGAAACCCGTCTCCCGGTAACATATGCCCTGACTTGTTTTTCACCCCAATAATCGCTTCCCCATTCCTCTTTTCTATCATCAACTCCGCTGCATTCTCTAGCATTTGTCCACTCCGACTAGCTATCCATGTATGACGTCTTCCTGAAATTCGCTCGTAACTGAGCGTACTTTGCATACGTTTGACCCGCGGCATGTGGCAGGTAGCGCAATTTCCTCCCTCCTCTAAAATTTGGCTTTTTTTAAAGCTGATGACCTGATTATGTTCAGGGACCTTTGGCTGCCCGTGACAAGTGGCGCACAGTCCAATCGCTTTCGTATGGACTTCACTGGTAACATTAGCATGAAACATAGCATCAACATTCATTGGTGGACCATGCATTCCACCATGCATATCGGCATGGCAAGTTAGGCAAGAAACGCCACTCTGGCGATCATCATCTCTTAACTTGGGCATCTTTCCAATACCAGTAATCAGAACCGGCTCAGGTGCATGACAGGGATCGCAATTCTTTTGACGATCTACAACTACACTAGCCGNTTCCTGATAAATTGGATCTGACCACGCTTTCGCATGCATCGACCTTTCCCATTCTCGCCAGATAGCCGGATGACAACTTCGGCATTTCCCTGATCCGAATCCNTTTTTAATATCATTGAGTCCAAGGTAACCNGTCTGTTCAGCTGCTGGTNAANGACTAAACANCATAAGCAATATTCCAAGAACAAGAATTGAAAAGACANCAAGACAAAGAAAAATTCGTNGTGTCNTCACAGATCAAAATCTCTCAANAGTTTTGCAACCGCTTTNTCAGCGCTATTAATACAATCTGGAATTCCNACACCGTGGAACGCATTGCCCGCAAAAGCAAGCCCTGGCAGCTTCGCAACCTCNGACTCAATCTGTCCCACACGATCAAGATGNCCAAGGTAATATTGGGCAATGGCATTGTCATATTTGCTGACTAGAACATCAACAGGATAACCTCGAATACCAAGCAAAGTGTTCAAATCNCGAAGAACCAACTCAATGATCTGTTTTTCGCTTCGATNTATAATGTCACNTTCCCATGCTAAATCAACAAAAGCACGCANCAAAACAATATTNTCAGGTGCACGATTATCAAACTTTACACTACTGAACGAACAAGCGAGAATCGACTTTCGTTCAACAGCTGGAACTACAAANCCCATTCCGTCAAGNGGATGACCGATTTGTTCTCGNCGAAACGCTAAATTAACAGTTATTGAGGAAGAATAAGAAATAGATCCAAGAAGATCAGAGATTTTCGGGCTAACTGATTTGATAATTTCCGCTATATGAAAAGCAGGCAGTGCTATACAGACAAGGTCAGCCTCAATATGTTGATTCTGGTTAAAGTCCACCACCCATCTATTTTTTTTAGGTTGAAGTTCAACTTGATTAACTTTAGTACCGGTAAATATGCTATCTTCAGGGATTTGTCTATTTAGTTCTTCAACCAGTGTCTGCATACCAGACTGAAACGAAAGGAATAAACTATATCGNGGACCGCTGGTATCCTGCTGATCAGAATTCTTCTTTCTAGCCATCAACGCCCGAATAACGCTTCCATACTGTTGCTCCATTTCATGGAATTGCGGCATAGTTGATCTCAGGCTCAGTTTGGAAGGGTCAGCAGCGTAAATTCCTCCTATCATAGGCTGAGCAATTCGTTCAAATACTTCTCGCCCCAAACGACGAACCACAAAACTTTCAAGTGATTCGTCTCCATCACTATCTTTAGGTGGTAAAAACAGATCCATAGCCATCCTCAATTTCCCTTTGAGGCTAAAAATTGGGGATCTAACCAATGGTACGATCATACTAGGCGCCATCATGTAGAAACCTTGAGGCGTAGCATGGAGATTATTATTATGGATAACGAAACTTCGTCGATACCGATTGGTTGTTCCGACNAGCTGATCAGCAATACCAATCTCTTGGCACAGATCTCGAGCCCAAGGTTTGGTCGAGATGAAAGCATCTGGCCCTCGTTCCATAAGNACCCCGTTCTGCTTGATAGTGCCAATNACCCCACCAAGGNACTGAGAAGCTTCAAACAGCTTGACNCACAATGGAAGATCTCGCTNCCGAGATTCGGCAACAAGCTTGTANCAAGCCGTTAAGCCACTGATACCACCGCCAATGACAACTGCCGTTTTTGCNTTAGGATTGTTAGGNTCTGTCAATTAAACTCTGAACNTTTCAGTAATTATTTTCCCAGCTTAAAATTTATTATAACATTTCNAAATTGAGGGGGAAGATTACTGACTATCAANAGGAAGAGCCTGATGTCGNACATCTAAAGTGNACCAAGAGGAAAACCANCTGTAGATAATGATAGATGGGNGNAGTATAANCGACTTAGGAACTGAGACCGGAGGTTCAACCTATNTGCCTCCATTACTTTGANGCAACACAANACTAAAACTAACTTAACAGTTNTATCAAATTANTGTTACCTTCATAACAAANACAGTGACANATGATGGATNGATATCCANCTNCANAANGAAATTGGGCAAGCAGATCAATNGATTAAGGTGGAAGCANTCCAACCTCATTTTTCNCAGATTTTAAATTGGGCAGAAANAACCACCTATCAGACGATAGAATCACTAGAAGAATTAGGCCCGAATATCATTGGACTCAACGCCCCTCTATATNCGAAGCACACAAAACGCCTTTNACTATACTTAATGTCATTTCAGAAACAAGAGGCTTTGACTGATAATATTCGATCAATCACCGGAAANAANCTTGAANCCGATGTCCAAGGACAGCTCAAACNNNGGGGAACTNTCCACTAAAAACTNCATACAGGAGACNAGAAACAAGAAATNACCCANATAGAGCCCNTTGNACATCTAAGCAGATTGNTTCTNTTATTATGCTGANGGAACCAATCNCAACCCANCACGTNGACTCAGATTTATCAGTTGAAAANAATCNTGATCAAACNANCCNAGCTTAACGTAGAACATTGAAATTNCCAATCCACTACTAANGCTCATNNACAAAACACATTTGAAACANNAGCAANCAATCTACNTAAACAGTATTAACTTAAACAATCGGAATTGGGGACTCTTGAATCAAACCTCTGTATTTGCGAACCACGTTTAGCTAACTACACCCTNTTTTTGNAATTGNCGNAATCGATCCAAAGTTTTGTCAATTCCTTTTTCCATCGTATAATCCTGCACAAAACCAATTTCNTCGGCTATGGCTGATGCGTCATAATCCCATGAGATACCAAANAAACCAGGCTCCAATGAAATATTCGCTTTGGGATCAATCGCTTTTAAGTAATCGAATCCCTCTTTAACTCCTCGAATACCACCACGNACATTGAATGCACGTGTTTTGGTCGTTGGACAANTGGCNGACATGACAATTGACCTTGATACATCTTCAACATACTGCCAATCTACTGCGTCATCACCAAAAGGGACTTCATAGGTCTTACCGAGCGCTACGGCTTCNATCATCTTCGTCGTGAAGGAAGTCGCACCACGTGTTCTCCCTACACCATAAACGGCTGTGAAGCGAAGGCCAATTGTATCAAGGCCGTACTCATCAAAATAATGTTCTGCGTAACGTTCATTTAANGACTTGCANGCACCATAGATAAATTTTGGAAAATGNGGTGANTCATTCTTAACTTGTTGATGGTTNTAGTCATCGGGTGATCCAAAAACACCNACAGTNCTAGCCCATACAGTACGTTCAATACCAAATATTCTTGCGGCTTCAAAGATATTAATCGTCCCCTCAGAAACAATTTTTAAGGCTAAAGGAGGATTAGCTTGGCAGGCAGGCACCTGCCACGAAGCAAGATGGATGATCCGATCAATATTNTTCTTTTTAATAGTTTGTAAAATATTTGGGAGATCTACGATGTCCCCACCAACGAATATAATTTGATTGATTTGATCTTCATTTAGTACCATGTTCGGAATTGTCAAATCATACGTCAGATCATAAACAACTACTTGNTCTCCTGCTTCCAATAAATCACGAATAACGTATGANCCAATGCAGCCAAACCCTCCTGTTACTAGATATGTCATTAACTTATCCTTACATTATTCATCTTGCTTTTNAGGTGAATCAATATCGACTAAAATATCATCACCTTCAATTTTAACGGGATAAGCGAGAATGCTAAGACTACCAGGCCAAACCGACTCGCCCGTCTTAACATCAAATTCCCACATGTGCAATGGGCACGAAACCACACAGTCATTCATAAAACCATGATGCAAGGAGCCGCCCATATGTGGACAGACATCATCCATTGCGTAATACTCGCCATCTACATTGTAAATCCCAATAAAGACTTTATCAAGCTTTGCTCCAAACCCACGTCCCGGTTTAACTTGATCCGTTGTTGCGACCTTGACAAACATAAATAATCTGCTACTCCAAAAAATTATATAAATTTCCCGGAATTGTATCATAAGGCTAAAGGTTTTCCCAATATTTTCTGTCGTTTAAAGCACCTAGTTATTTAATTGACTTTTCAGGTTGCCTTTGTTATACTCGCTCCTCGGTTAGCACTATTCCCCGAATTAGAGAGAAACTCCATGTTTGAGCAAACAGACACCGAAATTGAAGGAATTAGTGAAGAAGAGTTTGTCGATCAAAACGATTCAACCGACAAAGAACAAGATGATTTTGCTGATGAAGAACTGACAAACGGAAATGTAAGTATGGGAAAAGAAGAATCAGGATTAGCGAGAATGCATATTTGGCAGAAGAAATTCGGGCTGAAAGTGGGTTAGTTATAAATATGGCTCAGGTACAATCCATCAATATTCCTGCACAGTTCAGTCAAAGAAAAACAGAAGATGGTTGGGAAATCACAATACACAGCTGGTGCAAGGTAACAATCAACATGGCAGAAAGCATGCGCAAAACTGAAACACCCATGCTTGAAGGGGACCAAATAACCAAAAGTGGCGAAGAACTTTTAGTCCTACACAATAATCCTGCTGATGAATATAAAACCAAGAGGTCTACCTCATCTCTTGCGCTTGGGCGTGATGAACTACTTGAAAACAGACGATCACCTTCCCCTGTTGATTCAACTGGACTGCAGAAAACCTAGCAGTTCCGAAGTTTTTTTCAGCAATTAGAAAGCCGTGCTATATTTNATAGCACGGCTTCTACTAGAATCCGGGTTTATACGATTTAGAAGGTATCCAAATAGGTCCTTCTTCCTTTATTCATCCACCTCAGTGATCAAGGCTTCTGTTGTCAGCAAAAGCCCCGCTACACTGGAAGCATTCTGAATGACCTCTCTGACAACTTTCGTTGGATCGACAATACCAGCATCATGCAGATCCTCATACTCAAGGGAATTAGCATTGAACCCATATGCACCTTCACCTGACAAGACATTAGCAACAACCACGGAACCNTCTTGGCCAGCATTTTCAGCAATNGCNCTAACAGGTGCCGTNAAAACACGATTAATGATATCGGCACCAATTGCTTGGTCTCCGNCCAGTTGCAGGCTGTTAAGATCATCCNGCGATCGCAGTAAAGCGACCCCACCACCAGGAACAACTCCTTCCTCAACTGCAGCNCGAGTNGCTGACAGAGCATCTTCAAAACGTNCTTTCTTCTCTTTCATTTCNACTTCTGTATCCGCACCAACATTTACAACAGCCACACCGCCAGCAAGCTTAGCCAAACGTTCTTCAAGCTTTTCTCTATCATAATCAGATGTTGTNTGCTCAATTTGCAAACGAATCTGAGAAATCTGTTTTTCGATCGCACCAGAGTCACCAGTACCACCAANAATTGTCGTGTTATCCTTATCAATCACGACACGACTTGCACTACCAAGCATACCTGGAACTATGTTCTGAAGTCTAATACCNCGATCTTCAGAAATGACTTGTCCCTTNGTTAAAACCGAAATATCATCNAACATCGCCTTTCTACGATCACCAAAGCCAGGGGCTTTNACAGCAGCAACATTCAGACCANTGCGTAATTTATTNACAACCAATACNGACAACGCTTCCCCTTCTATATCNTCCGCTATGATTAAGATGGATCGTTGAAGTTGCGANACTTTTTCAAGAATCGGGACTAAATCAACAACCGTGCTGATTTTACCATCGNTAATCAAAATTAATGGGTTTTCCAGATCAACAGTTTGATTTTCNNCATTCGTAACGAAGTGTGCNGAAAGGAAGCCACGATCAAATTGCATACCTTCAACAATATCAATTGTGGTTTCTGNGACCTTTGCTTCTTCAATCGTAATAACACCATCTTTACCAATTTTTTCTATNGCATCAGCTAATACTTCCCCAATATTACTACCATTAGCTTCATCATTCGCAGCAATTGACGCAACTTGTATTATTTCGTCGTGAGTACTGATTTCTTTNCTCTGATNTTTNAGGNTTTTAACTACAGCTTCGGCCGCTTTCTCAATTCCGCGTTTTAGTTGCATNACATCCGCGCCAGCAGCGACATTTTTTATCCCTTCGTTGATAATNTGCGTNGCGAGTAAAGTAGCAGTGGTNGTTCCATCTCCTGCAGCGTCGCTTGTTTTATTAGCAACGGACTTTAGCAANTCNACCCCNATATTTTCGTACTTATCAGGAAGNTCTATCTCTTTAGCAACAGTAACNCCATCGCTTGTAANAACAGGCGCACCAAATGATTTTTGAAGTACAANATTTCTACCTTTTGGTCCTAACGTGGCAACTACTGCCTTGCTCAGNAAGTCCGCACCACGTTTCAGTGCCGCTCGAGCTTCAGTGTCNTATATCAACTGCTTTGCTGCCATGTGTATNATNCCTCCAAAAATGTTTAATCTTTGTATTNTTAAAACGGCTTGTAATTATACATNAACTAATATTCAAAGTCAACTGCATATAGAGCCAGATTAAGATGATTTGTTCCTAACAAACTGGCTNGAAATTTAGATTGCTAAACAATGCAGGATACNAAATAATACTGGTAACAAGTATCCTNTAACNCCAGNTATAATATAGGTTGNGATGTACGAAAAGTTCGCAGACTCTACATATCAGGATTTCNCTGATAAAAACTNAGGTCACACACAATGTNAACTTGAGAAGTTAACCGCTAGTTGACGCTCGTTGCTTCAGAGTCCTAATCAAAATCCCTCTCAATGTTCTTTGACATTTTCTGCCAATACTCAATTATTACAAAATGCCCTTATGCATTGAGAGACTTAGAATAACGTTTGAATATTAGAGATAGTTTAGTCTCCTAAGTCTAATCAGCCTCATTATCAAACCTAACGTGACCTATAAAGATAGAAGTCCAGAGATTTTAAGTCCACATTTTTTTCGAAAAGCCTTACTATATAGCTTATCAAGAACCTAACTAAACCAATAAAACGCAGGAAGAAAATAAAACAGATGAAAGTATTAGTTATTGGAGGCACAGGAAACATTAGCCGTGCTATTGTAGCCGCACTACTAAATCAGAATCACGAAGTTACTCTATTTAATCGAGGCGAACATCCTGACCCCCCGACATCTGATGTTCGTGTTATTCATGGTGATCGACATCAACACAAAGATTTTGAAGATAAAATGCGTTCCGAAACTTTTGACGCCGTAATTGATATGATTTCCTTTGATATGGAAGATGCAGCTTCCGCGTTGCGCGCGTTTCGCTATCGCATTGGACACTTCGTCCAATGCTCAACGGTCATGACCTATGGGCCACCA
>PBXZ01000041.1:0-19749 GCA_002729415.1 Candidatus Poribacteria bacterium
CTAGCGCTAAACTCCTCTGAACTATTGTTGATATATACTATGTTATCTGTGGCTTCCGGAATTTCGGGGTTAGACATGATGCAGGTTCTAATCACATTTGTAGGCGGAGTAAAATGGATGGCAACAACCGAAAACGAATGGCAGGATTTGTTCTTCCACTATATTCCTGATTGGTTAGTTGTCAGTGATGCTGTTGTGCTGAACGGATTTCATGAAGGTGATTCTAGTCTTTATCTGAAATCTCATATGATCCGTTGGTTAACACCGGTCCTAGTTTGGTCTGGATTTATTAGTCTTCTTGCTTTCGTCATGTTGTGTCTAACAGTAATTGTCCGTAAACAATGGATCGAAAGCGAAAAGTTAAGTTATCCGATTATTCAGCTACCATTACACCTGACACTCAAACCAGAGTTGTTTCTGAAGAATAAAATCATGTGGATTGGATTTATACTAGCTGGGGGCGTCGATTTTATTAATGGTCTTCATTTTCTGTATCCAGCTGTTCCTGGGTTTGGTGGCCAACTTTATGATTTGCAACCTTTTTTTACTACCCCACCTTGGAACGCTATTGGATGGACCCCTATTCCAATTTTTCCCTATGCGGTAGGACTTGCTTTCTTTATGCCCTTAGATCTCTCATTTTCCTGCTGGTTCTTTTACCTTTTTTGGAAAGCTGAACGAGTGTTTGGAAGTGTGCTTGGGCTACGAAACTTACCAAAGTTCCCCTATATCGAAGCCCAGACATCAGGAGCCTATATAGGCTTATGTGTTTTAGCGATTTGGAGTACACGACACCATATTAAGCAGATGTTCTCCACCATCTTTCATAGAAATAAGACACACAACATGGATTCCACGGGAGAACCAATTAGCTATGCGAATGCACTACTCGGAGCTGTAATTGGATTTACGCTTCTGATTGTTTTTTCAGTTAAAGCGGGAATGACTTTTGGGGCGTCTATGATCTTTTTTCTCATTTACTTCGTTTTGTCTATAGGCATTACTCGGATGCGCGCTGAACTTGGTTCGCCAGTACATGACCTTCATCGCGCAGGTGCGCATTATATGATGGTTGATACGCTTGGATCTCGCGCTTTTACTCCTGGAGATTTGACGATTTTTTCATTTTATCAGTTTTTTAACAGGGCTTATCGTGGACATATCATGCCTCATCAACTTGAAGGATTTAAGCTGGCGGAGCGTAGTCGTATGCGCTTGAACAAATTCTTCTGGGCAATTATTATTGCTGCCGTTGTCAGTAGTGTGACCTCCTTCTGGGCTGCTTTGGACTCTTTCTATCGTTTTGGCGTTTCAAATGTGGGTAAAGTCCCAGAATCCTTTGGTCAATTGCAGAGATGGCTGAACATGCCATCGCCAGTCGATTATGGTGCAGGGCTAGCTATAGGGGTGGGTTTCTCTTTTACGTTTCTGTTGGCGGTTTTACGCATGAACTTGTTTTGGTGGCCATTACATCCTGCCGGTTACGCAGTGGCAAGCAACTGGTCAATGAACCTGTTCTGGTTCTCCATTCTCATCAGTTGGATAATCAAATACACCATATTGCGATTCGGCGGACTAAAGCTACATAGACAGGGTATTCCGTTTTTTACAGGCATCATTTTAGGAGAATTCATCATTGGTGGATTTTGGATGATACGTGGTGCGTTCTTTGGTGTTCCAACTTACAAGTTTCTATTTTAATTATAAATGTAGTTTTCTAAATCGGCTGCTTGTATTTGGTCATATAAAAATGCTTAGCGCATCTTTATGGAGCCAAAATCAAGCCTTACTCAAAACAGCCCGATAATCCAACTAGCAAGTTCTTTGGCAAGGTTGAAAGAAGTTCCAGTAATACACCCAGCGCATCCCCCTATTGCACAACCAAGAGCAAATGTCCTAATTTTTTTTGGCGCGATAGTTAGTGGTTTCCCTGGTGATTTCTTTCTCTCTGGCATTCCATTGGCAATTTCTTGGGTAATATCCGGTTCGCGTTGACGGATGAATTTGCGCGTTTTGTCTAAGGAACTAGCAAACACGTCTTCTGACTTTTGTTTTTTGTCATTACCGTAGATTTGGGATTGAACTAGGTGTGGTTTGACCATGACCTCGATTCGGTTGATTTTAGCTAACAATTCGTCCTCATGCCAATGTTTTTCTATAATATCCATGATGGTCTTGGCATAACGTTCCCGACCTAGCTCAAGTTGATAAAGTCTATGTGCAATTAAGCCTTGAGTCTTGACAGAGTTCAGATCATCGGAGCCGCTACCTTTAAATCCTGAGTCTGCCCCCCAAGGGAAAAAGTGAAATTTGTTAGTATCNGGATTGAGGTAAATGAAGAAATTGTTTTTGTTACCAGAATATCCATCCCCTAAACCGAGTAGCCCTTCCATNGCCCAAAAGGTATAAAAGGAGTCCAGNTCAACCAATTNCCCAATGGCTTGAGNNGTGTTTTCGTCCTCATTTTNGAGTANCTTGATAAGNTGCTTGATTTTCTTTCTACCTNGTTTGTCCTTGCCTGACTTATGTTCGAAACTNCCTTCCCAACCTGGGTAAAAATCGACGTATGGTCCTTCGTACAAGGTACCNCTATCGTTTCCAAACGCGCGTTTAAGGAACGGNTTTCGGACTGTTTCCACATGTGAATAGATNCCGAGANTAGTACCATTAACTGTTACCTTGGCGTAGGCACAACGAGGCGCGGGCNAATTAGCAGCATTGAACAAAGCATAGCCNATGAATTGGCTGACCAAACTCTTATCGTTTCTNTTGTTATTAAAGGTCAGGTTCGTCAAACCCTCAATTTGGCCTTTTTTGTCGGTATGATTCAGTTTAATCTTGAGTGAAGGACGGCTTGTACTTTGCGAACCGATGAACCCTTTTTTTCGAATTCCAACCTGCGGAAATTTGACCCCATCAATTGTAACGTCGGCATCAACATAGGTGTAAGGTGGTTTGATCGGCCTAAATTTTCGGCTCTCGTGCAGAGTTGGCATGAAATCCCGCGAATGATATCGAATGGTCTCCCAGTCCTTTTCAGCAACGGTGATTTGTACCTCTAGCACTCGATCAGTAGAGAAAACATCTTCTGAGGTCAGTTCCCTAGCTTCCAGAAAGTTGTGCCCAACTATGTAATATAGGCTTATTGCTAATACTTTACATGCACATATCCATTGCGTTTTCATACTTTGGATAACTTTACCTGTATAACAAGTTTTTGGTGCATATGTCTCCCCGTTTCTTTTAGTCTCCTTGTTCTTCTTTCAGCTTGATAAGAACATGATTGAGCATTATATTCTCGTTGACGAATCATAAAAAAACAGAATCATGAATCTTCCCATGTGAATTTCACTTCATTAAAATGAGTTTATAATGATTCCTCTTGTTCCTACAGTCTCGATTTGACCATTTGCCATCGCTGAGAAACCGGGGTGGCCAAGGATCGGCAAAGTTACCCAAGATCAGTGAGATTTTTTGCTTTTTGCACAGTTTATTTGCCTTAAGCTTGCAATTCTTTACCCCTCTTGCCGCCGTGTTTACGGATGAGGTCGGCGATTTCAGTTTTCTTGTATTGGATGGCCACATCTAGCGGTGTTTCGGCACCATTGTTGTTGCATTTATATCTGTACCTTGGCCAAATGCCGATTCAAAGATCTCTTTTTTCGCTCTGCCAAGTCCTTTGATTCTCTGTGTTTGATTCATCGGGCCTGATTTCCCGAAGAGGTCCCCATTCTCCATCTTCCAAGATACGACAGAGAACACGGCTACCAGCAACTACCGTCAATGGACCTTCATACAAATGTGCGACCGAATGAACATCGCCACCAAACATCCGCGGATCCTGACCGGTGGTGGTGTAGTAGGTTTTGAAGCCATCAGCCACAAGTTCCAACTCTCGCTCACCACCTTCCGACCAACGAACTACAATTTCTGGAAGGTCCGGGTACAAACCGCGGCCAAACAGCTGGTCGATAACGACTTGTGTTCGATGAGGAATGTACTCTTTCCTCGTTCGATCAACTTCATCATACCATGCCTGGTGTTTTGCCACACCTGAGTTATGATGTTCAACTTGCCACACCGAACCAGTGAGTGCTGCTTCGTATGTCTTGCGCGGATTACCCCACCGAGCTGCTTCGGCAAACAATGCGGGTTCGATTTCGGCGATGCGTTTATCGAACATTTCTGTCAAGTGCTTTGGCGTCAGGACTCCGTCGCGGAACAGGTGCTTCGAAATTCTGTCCGCTACCAATACACGGAACTCTTCGCTTTCGAGCAATCGCTGATATAACCAAGTTGGATTGTTACGCTCAGCTTCGTTCCCCATTGGGAAAGGTCCAAGCCGGTCTTCTATCAGTTCTAACATTGTGTGCTCCGCATCCCAGACGATAAATTGTAAGCCTATGTTCNTNGTTCGGTTTATTAACCCATGCCAATTGTTGGCGCCACGGTCTCCTCCAAACCAGCTGACCGACGAATCGAGGTTGCCTGCATAAAAAAGGGTGAGCATGTAGTCAATGAGGTTGACTGGATCAATCAGTCGCCTCAATTTTGGGTCAGGGCTGCCATCGAGTTTTGCACCAAGCAGTAGGCGGTAGTTATCCAAGTCTGACATGTCTTGCTTCGAAAGTCGATCAAGCTGTTCCCAAAGAATTGTGTTTCCGTCGGTTGCAAAGACCTGATAACGACGCTCCTGATCTTCGTCCTCTGAGTAACCACCCATGATTTTCACCACGTCAAAGTCCTCTTTCTTGCCGCCAATATATGATTCGCCAAAGAAAGCCTTTGGTCGTTCACACGTNTTGTAGAGCCCCCAGTAGTGNCCGTTGACATAGACATGGCGAAAGTTTCCGCGTGGGGANGGGTGGCCCATNGCTAANTGAAGATCGCGANTGAANTGATCGCGNATNTANAGTGCNTTGGAACTGAANCCGTGGTGCCANGCGTAGTTCTGGCTACATCGCAAATCGATATGACTGAATTCTTTTGCGGCATCGCCACCAAACAGGTTGTATTTGAGTCGCTTGGCTCCATAGCGTCTGCGAAAGAAAAACCGGAAACCGTGCTTGAGGACCTTTGGCTGTCGGCTGAAGCCTCCTCGCATGCGGATNCCGGCGTTGATTTGGAAACCATGTTCCTGTCCGTCGGCNGTCGGCAAGAGTTCAAGGGAGCAAGCCCGTTCGGCTTTGCGACCGTGCCAACCCGCGTGGGCATAGATTCCGGTTTTGTTGCTGAACAGACTCTCGGGTTCAATCGCAATTGAGTAAGATGGAATAGCCCACAGTGCCTCTAGGAGTTTTTTTCGGTATTTGGGATTGTTGGTAATGCCTGCATCCATTCCGTAGTTTGACCTTCCCGCTCCCCACTCGTATGGATAATTTGCGGGCGGTAATCCATCTGCNGAATCATCAATCCGGTCNTCTGGAAAAATATAACTGCGTGTGACAATTGGCGTGGGCGAATAGCCAGATTTGTATCCTTGGACACGAATGATGGTGGTGTGTTCGATGTGAAGCGGTTGATCAAGAACGGGGCTCGATTCGTTGGGTTTGCTTCCGTCAATTGTGTAACGGATCGTGACATTGCTATCTGAGGCGCTTACCTGCAGCGTAAATGGTGTTTTGAACAGTCCATGCGGTTGGGATAGTTTTATGGTTGAAAGCGCGCCAAGACGGGTTGCTGTATTTCTCCTTCCAGGAGTTGGGAAGGCTAGAAAATCAGGTGACTTACCTTCGATGCCGTCAGCAGCTACAGGAAACCCGAATGAGATATTGGCCTTTTGTTTAGGGTATTTCGTTTTGGTGAGCGCGAACCTTTCACTGTTGGGATTGGTCAGGATTAAGTGTTCACCACCCTTTTTTAGCTGAAAGTTTGTGTGCAGCGGCCGATCGATTCGTCTTTGATCTTTGCCGGATGCAAATACGATCAGATATTCACCTGTTCCTAAGCGGACATCAGGAAATACCCATTGGCGCAAGTCTTTTTTCGAGTCCGTTAAGGACCAATTTTCTAAACTTTGCTCCTCGTTTGAGTAATTGTGAATTTCAATCCAGTCGGTTAGCTCACCTTCCTCATCAATTAACCCTGTTTCATTGTCTACCATGAATTCGGTAATGCGCAATCGGGGTGCGGCCTTCGACCGAAGTGGGACTACGGGTGTGCTTGCTGATTGACTTTCAGGTTTGTAGATTTTGCTGGGGGTGTGGTTTGAGTGATCAGCGATCGTTGCGCGGGCTTCCTCCAATTCTTTTGGCTCAAGGCAACCGTTTCTGTTGGTATCAAATTGTGCCAGGAGATGATTACTTAGTGGGTTCTTGTCCTGTTGTGAACGTCTGGTTCTTTTTTTGCCACCAGCTCGGTCGATACTACCCCTAATCCAGTCATAAAGCTCTTCAGGGAAATCTTTGATTTTTCCCTGGTTAGCATCCTGCAACATCTTCTGGAGATTCTCCACGATTGGGCGATCATTAACAAAAGCCTTGTATTTACCGACCAGCCTGCCCCACACTTTCAACAACGCTTGGTGAGCTGCCTGCTCTTCTTCTTCNTTCANNTNACCGTCGCCATCTTTGTCGTANTTCTTAATCCGNTGCTCGTGNCGNCGGCGATCGNGGANGNACCTTGNCGGACGCTTNACTGCAAATGGGCTTCCAGCNTTNCGAATGGCTTCACGTTCGACNNCGNTGAGTCNNCCATCNCCGTCGGCATCAAATTGTTCGANNGCGNGCTGCCGAACAGTAAGATCGCTTTGTNCCTGGTTGGCGCCACACAACAAAGGCACCGTCAAGTCAAAACAGAGCGACCCCATAAAGACAGATATTACAAGTGTCAGGCTGGTTGATTTCATCACTTTTATTTTCTCATTAGTCAGTTGATAGTTAAGCTTTACCAGTAATTGATGTTTCTCCTAGTTTTGGTCACTTCGAGATATCCTAATTAATTCGGGTTATGAAAGTAATAGGTTCTGATGGAATACACTTTTTTCTTGTCCTGTTTTCTAGGCTTTCGCCGGTATTTATGGTTAGAGTTCCATGTCCATGACCGGCGTGCCATCTGTTTGTCTAGGCCTTCTTTCTTGATGTAATCCACCAGTCCTTTTTCTGGCAGGTCCAGTTTCTTGGCTATATGGTCGACACTTGTACCATAGCGCATCATTATAATGATGGCTTCATGATACTGGCTAATCGCCGGATGTAGTTCAGCTTTTTCTTCCATTATTCACACCTTCGCTTTTTTGATTAAGGCACCCAAGTTGTGCTGCGCCGCTTGGAACGATGATGCTTTCTGCCCAGAAGAGCTTAGAGATTTCTGTACTTTACTTACAGACTCTAGTACATATATTTAAATTAAAAAAACTTAAGTACAACTGCTAGATTGTGAATATTCCCTAATTTAATACGTGGCGTCTTTCAGCTGTAATCCTGNACACGAGTTATCTATTATGTGGATATTAGTAACTCCAGCGGTCAAATTGATAACTAAAAGGGCCTATATCAAGCATAAATTGATTAACAGTGCANCAAGGATTACCTGACAGGCATGCCATTAGCGATTTCATTCATGATCTCAGCCCGCCGATGGCGAATAAAATCACGAATACTGTTGAGACTNGTTGGCTGTTTATCCCTCCNAATTTGGCTAATAAACTCCCTCCATCCTTGTTGGCCTTGCATCTCCCGTTTCTGTGNGGGAATCAGGTACGGCTCCAGCAAGGTTTCCAACCTTTCTGTCTCAGCTAGGAGCGCCTCCTCATGCCAATGTTTGTCCAAGATTTCCTTCATAGTCTTGGCATAACGTTTCCGACACGACTTAATCTGGTATAGCCTTTGCGCAATCAATCCCTGTGTTTTGACCGAAACTGGCGCCTGGGGATCGACTCCTAACCGGCTGAATTTCTCGAAAAGGCTATCTGCTCCCCACGGCAGGAAATGGAATTTGTCCGTCTCCGGATTGAGATAAAAGAAGTAGTTGTTGCGGTTAGCTGAGTACCCATCCCAAAAACCCAGTAAGCCTTCTANTACCCAGAATCGGTAAAAGGCGTCCAGATCAACCAGTTCCCCAATGCCCTGTTCATAATCGTAGTCACTCAACTGAATTTCGGCCACAATTAGCATGTCAGAACTNCCCAAGCCAACGTTGAGTCCTTGGATAGCCAGTACATTTTTTCCTAACTGTAGTTTGTCCTTATGCTCCGAGATATTGATCAAATCAAAACCTGCAGCTTCGTGACTGGCGGTAGCCTTGGAGGTCCAGTCTAGCTTCTCTGGCGCATTTAACGCCGCCACCCGATGGCCGTTTAGATAGGCTACGAAACCATCATCATATTTCATNCCCAGGATCAGCTCGCCACTTGAAACCGTCTGCTCCAAGTTCTCAATCTCAAATGGAAATCGGAGATAAAGTGAATTGGTTTGGTTGTACATCTCAGCACCAAAATCAAATTCATCACTGATTAAGGATTGATATCCTCCTCTCTTTTCATAACCTGCTCCATTCCAACCNNGCTTCCAGTTAGAATCATCAAAATCTGGCTGTACCCAATCCTCANCGTACCGACTGTCGGTAGATACCCAACCTCGCCCTGGTGCCTTNGAGTTGAGAAGAATTTCACCTTCTTCTCCTTGCAGTGCTTGGATCANTTGCTTGATTTTCTCGCGTCCGGGTNTATCCTCTCCTATCTCCTTCTCGAAACTTCCTTCCCATCCCTCAGAAAAGTCAACCACTGTTCCTTCATACAGAGTACCNCCATCGTTACCAAACGCACGTTCCAGTAGTGGCTGACGGATTGTTTCTACATGCGAATAAATACCCAGATTGTTACCATTAACTGTCACCTTGGCATAGGCACAACGAGGAGCAGGCGAACCTGCTTGATTGAATAAGGCATAGCTCATGAATTGGCTCATCAAGCTAGAGTCCTGCTGGTTGTTATTGAAAGTAAGGTTGGTCAGGCCACCAATCCCACCTCTTTTGTCGAGATGATTGAGTTTGATTTTAAGAGATGGGCGACTGGTACTTTGCGAACCAAAGAATCCTTTTTTGCGAATTCCAACCTGGGGGAATTCGACCCCGTCAATTGAAACACTGGCTTTAACATAGGTATAGGGAGGATCGATGGGCTGAAACATTCGCTTCTCCTGAAATTCAGTTTCGAAATTACGGGACTGAAATCGGATAGTGTCCCAATCTTTTCTATCGACAGTAATTTGCACATCTAACACACGATCNACAGGAAAAATATCATCCAAGGTCAGTTTCTTATTTGGATGTTCTTGGGCAATGGATCCTACCATTAGACTCATCAAGTTTATTAGTATAGTCATGCTGGTTGTAATTCTAGTTACCATTTAAACTTACTCCTTCGTTGATTTTCCCAGGGTTTGCTCCTTGCTCACGAGGTTGAGTGTGGTTGTCTTAACCCTTTTCGGAACGAGGCTTCTACCCAATATTGCTTACCCCATTACTACCATCAATGACCTAGACCCATTGGTGATTTTCGAAGCCAGGAAGTTCTGTCAAAGATGTTGTGAGTATAGATTTTAACCAATGTCTCAGTGTTTTTCTGGTTGGGCAGGAACGTAGAACCCANGCATCGTTGTGATTACGAAATCCGGTTTCCCTGAACGTTAAAGGGGCTTGAATTCCTGTAGAATCTAAATAGNACTTGGTAGCATTTAAGCCGATTTGTTGATTATTTGTTGCCTCATGACAGATGAATTGAGGTCGATTCTTTAATCTATTTAGACGAGTTAATGCTGAAGCTCGGTCGCATGCGGAGTAACTCCATGTTTCTATCACTCCATCATAATGACTATATGGAATAAAAGCTGCCCAAAGGTTAGAAATCTTATCATCGTTCAACCCTATATAATTGCAAGCAATAGCTCCACGCGAAAAGCCAGTGATAATAACCGAATTAGGATTTCCATTATACTTTTGGCAGACCCATGGCACTGCATTTTTACAGTAATCCAAGGTTGGTTCAACATNGTAATCGGGCTTGTTCCCCCACCATTGAGTTACATTAGNTGTTCCAAGATTATTCAAATAGGGCAAACANAGCCAGATAAAATTATGCCCAGCAGAAATACCAAAACCAAGTTTGCTATCTTCAACACGGCCACTACTNATATCATGATACTTATCATGGTAAGGCCCGTTACCAGTGAACTCAACTAGGAGTGGATATTGCCTGTCAGCACTCCAATTAGAAGGCAGGTAAAGTGTGTGATACACATGAGTTTNCTGATATTCTGGAATGGTTTGTCGCACTCGTTTCCCACGTTCAGGCTGTCCAGAAATCATTGGTGGAACAATCAAATCCGCTTCGACTGAACGAATGTCGGGTGCTTCATTGGTAGTATCCATAAGGTGCTAATGTTACTAGTTGCTAACTTCTGAGTTTGAGCAGAATTCCACTTCTATGAATCGGAGGCGACTAGTGATTTTAAAGGGACATCCTTATCTTGAGGAAGATAATAACTCAATGCATTGTCAACAACGCCTAGTAACTGTTTCTGAACCGGGTTACATTGATCGATGATCTCTTTTGGCATTATCACATAGTCCATCGGTTTGACCCAACGATAAGCATAACCAATAAAGATAGTTTTTCTCGGTTTCCCAGACCAATTGTGACCGATACCGTGCCAAGTTCGTTGCTCAAAAATAAAGGCATCTCCAGCTTTGATATTCATGGAGATTACCCCTCTTGGTCCCCCTGTCTCCGGGTCGGTTGGGGGAATACCGTTCATCCTGTTGCTACCTGGTACAAGAACAGTTGCTCCTGATGAAACATCGGTTTGATCACTTATGGCATAGGCTATCTTGAGCATAATACGGGGATGTGGCTCTTGCATTTCACGAGCTGATGTTCCTCCGTCACGATGGATCCCGATTTTATTCTTCACCTCATTTGGTGGTTTTTCTCCCAATGAAGGCAAGACAATAAGATGGGACGTGATCATCTGCACATTCCAGTTGAGAATCTGCCAGGCAAAAGGCGCAGATCGAGGGCAATCAAGCAATGGCAAGAACGCTTGGTGCTGGACTAGACAATTCCGCAAGTTCAGTTTTCCGTTGTCTTCCAAACGACCAGCCTGTTTTTCACGTTTGTAAATTTCGTTGACCGCGGCATCTAATTCTACCACTGTGTCTGCAGGAATTGCTTCTTTGATAACCAAATATCCGTTGCTTTCAAAGAAGTTCCGCTCGGCAGTGGTCATGATGACATAATTGTTTTGCTTAGGGGTTTCCATGGCTTTTACCTAATTAAGTTGTATGCTCTTAATTGTTTCTTGAATAGAATGCTACATTGATATTCAGCCAGATTGCGCATTCAATGAAGGTGGAGTCCCTCCCTTTAATTTCCTCATTGGATTAATGATTGTTTTCTCCGCTGACCAGAAAGGCTTGGATTCCCCAAATGCCACCGCCCAGTACCTACATCAAAGAAAAACTTTAGGAACCTTATAACGATGAATTAAAAATGGTTTATACTAGAAAAGCATCGCCTAAAATATGAGATCCGATCCTAGTCAGTCATGCAATTGAGAACTTAAGGATTGTGGCTAGGTTATAAGCCCAATGGTACTTAAGTTGCCAGCTGCAGAGGTTAATATTGGGTTAGTTTGGCGTAAGATGAGACCCTGAATTTCCAGCATTGATTAATGATTGAATGTTCTTAAATAGCTTTAATTTACTTTAGTCAGCATCNGCAATATGTTTGTCTTTATTNATGAAGTGACTTAATTGTTCCCCAAATTGTGGTAGAGTTTCCATCTGCTTTGAGCATTGCAGGTTCTTCTTTTACCTTTTGAATTTGGTTTTCGTTTAAAGCATGTTTGTAAATTCGAACTTCATCGATAATACCTGGAAAGTGATCGGTTGGTCTNCCATAATCGTCACCCCCAATCCATAGGTCAAGGTCCGACGGGGCTATACCTCCTCCATATTTCTTTTCGCCCTCCAGTTTGCCGTTAACATAGATACGAAGAGATTTNCCGTCATAGGTTCCTGCAAAATGATACCATTGATCAGTTTTCCAATCCGAAGTTTTAGATTCGACAAAATCNTTATTNGGTTTGACNAANAGATCNACCGTATTCGGATCACCAAAATCGAACATCACGAAAATCGAATCGTTTTTTGANATCATTCTGCGTTTAGTCATAACCGCCTTNGGCATAAACCAAGCCATAATTGTCAAATTCTTAGTGAAATCTAAGGTGGGATGATCTTTCACCACAATATGATCATCTTTACCATCGAATTCAAGTGCTTTNCCAAATTTGCCATCTACCCAATTAGGTTCACCTTCAATCTTACCGTGGTTATTATTGCCTGAAGTATCNTTTGGGGATCCTTTNCCTTCATCAAATGGCCAATAACCAACCAATTTATTTTCAAAAGCGANGGAAGAAGACAATGACATTGATGCTACGACAATTACAAGAGCTTTTAAAAATTTCATCGANATTTCCTCAGTTACTTTGTTGCATGCNGCGCAGTTTACTTGATACAACAGACCTTCGTCATTATAATACCAATCCGGTCAAAAAGAAAGAAAGATCTTGATCTCACCATTAAGTTCCTTTAGGATAGTGACAGGTAAGAGGAANTTTATGTATACGTGGCNGATGTCATTTAGATTGATAGGGATTCTCATCGATATCCAGACATNCATTCTTTCAAGNCGTGTATGTGTCTCATCCTACTAGCNTATCAGAAGGATCCTCAGTATCCACTTGTACTGTGTGCCAATAGGGATGAATTATATGACCGACCAACGGCTAATGCGAGTTTCTGGTTAGAATATCCGGGCGTACTGGCTGGAAAAGATTTGACTCATGGTGGAACTTGGTTGGGAATTACCAGGGCTGGAAGATGGGCGGCACTCTCTAACTATAGAGAATCAAGTGAGACCCAAACCGGGACAATGTCCCGCGGTGCTTTAGTCCGGAATTTCTTGATTGGGACTGAATCACCGGAAAGATACGCAGAAATGGCGCAACGGCAGGCTCATCAATTCAATGGATTCAATTTGCTAGTTGGGGATGCAACCCAAGTGGTTTACATCTCTAATTGTGTGGAAGGTTATCAGGTTTTAACACCCGGGTTATATGGTCTAAGTAACCACTTGCTGGATACTCCATGGCACAAGGTCACTCGGGGGAAGCAGGCTCTTGATTCTGTGTTAAAAGCTAACTCAATAAAGATTACGGCACTCCTCTCCATTTTGGCTGACCAGACACCCGCTGATGTCGATCATGATTTGCTGGATGCTGGTTTAACTCCGGAATTAGAGCAATTATTATCGTCCATATTCATTAAGTCTGATAATTATGGGACTCGCTCTTCA
Organism: Candidatus Poribacteria bacterium; assembly: GCA_002729415.1. Lineage (GTDB taxonomy): Bacteria > Poribacteria > WGA-4E > WGA-4E > UBA9662 > UBA9662. The sequence continues at coordinate 13,361 of PBXZ01000041.1, forward strand.
ACAGTGATACAGATTGATGCTAACGAGGAAGTGACTTTTGTTGAACGCACTTTTCTTCATATGGATGGTTCTTATCAGGATCGCCAATATCATTTTGGAATAGTATAACATCCTCATGAATAAATTAAAAAGGAGGCTAAATTGCCATTTGTATCAAGCACTAAACTGCCCAAAATTGAATTATTCCCCGGAGCTATGAGTGGTATCATTGCTGGTGAACAGATTATGTTTTCTTTTTTGGAAATGGAAGAAGGTAGTCAAGTACCCGCACATAGTCACCCGCATGAACAAGCTGGGCTCGTACTAGAAGGGAAACTGCAATTCAAAATCGGAACAGAAGAAAAAATCATGGGGCCAGGAGACGCATTCATCGTGCCAGCCAACATGGTACATTCGGGAACTGTATTAGAAGGNCCAGCTAAAGTACTGGATGCTTTCAGTCCTTTGAGGGAAGATTATTTAAAAAGTTACAATGAATATACCCAGACTTCTGGCAACACAATTTGGGATTAATATTTCTAACTGATAGACGTTGAAACTGCAAATCTTCAGAATTTTGTTTACACTCAACAGAATACAAATAGCAATCTTGCAGATGTGAACTATGGGAATTCGAGAATATNGNTTGACCGATGAACAGTTGGACTATTATGACGAAAACGGGTTTTTGGTAATTGCCCCTGTTTTTGATGAAAAAGAATTAATTGAACTTCGGCTGGCAGCGGATGAATTACTGGTCAAATCCGGTCCTATTGTGAATGGCAACCCGCGTCTTGAAATTGAGNCTGAAACCTATCATGGCAAATTGGTAGTCAGAAAGATCGAACCTATCATAGANGTTGTTCCAGTATTAAAGGCATTAGCTGATGATGCCCGACTAATGGCTCCTGCCTCTCAGATATTTGGGGAACCCGCTANCCTGTTTGAGGACAAATTAAATTATAAACCTCCACATGTTGGTTCTGCTTATCTTTTACATCAGGATTATTCCTATTGGCAAGAGTATACGGATCAGCTAATTACTGTTGTCCTGTATCTCGANGAGGCTACAGTCGAAAATGGATGCCTGCGTTTCATTCCCAGTAGTCATAAGCACAAGCTGNTGGAACGTCAAAATGGATCGGAACACTTTATCGAGATGGAAGATCCTAGTATTGCAGTCGATGCGCCCGGCAAAGCTGGCAGCTTGGTGTTTTTTAGCTGTTACACAGCCCATCATTCTTACCCCAANATTTCTAAAAAAGGACGNCGTGCTTTGCTTTTAACCTANAATTCCATTTCAGATGGAGATACTTATCCAGTTTACAAAGGTAAACATGCTCAGCGATGCCAAGAATGGCTNAAGTCGAATAGTAATTGATACCTGTTTTNCNAAATAGATTCGATTAAAAAAATTGGTTTTGACAGTACATATGGGCTATGATATAATCCAGATNAGGGTNAGAGNGNATGTGAAAANCCTATTAAAGGTAGNACATCATGAGGTCGTCACAAGAATTCATTGAAGAGGCACGAAAAGAGATAGCAGAGGTAACCGTTAGTGACGTAGNGCAGATGCTTGACACCGATCAAGATTTTATTCTGCTTGACGTACGGGATAACGATGAATATCGCGCAGGTTACATTCCCTCNGCGACCTACGTCAGTCGTGGAATGCTCGAGTTTGAGATAGAGGATTATGTGNCTGAACGTGATAAACCGATTGTTGTTTACTGTGCGGGAGGGTTTCGATCACTCCTGGCNGCCCAAGTACTAAAGCAGATGGGATACACCGATACGACCTCCATGGCAGGTGGCTTTCGAGCATGGTCGAATGCTGGCAATCAAGTTGACAAGCCGNTGCCGATGACACCAGACCAACTTGAACGGTACAGCCGTCATTTTATGTTGCAAGAAATTGGTGAAGAAGGGCAGGCTAAGNTACTGAACTCAAAGGTTCTTTTGACTGGAGCGGGGGGGCTTGGGTCTCCCGCAGCAGTATATCTAGCAGCTGCGGGTGTTGGAACGATTGGTATCGTTGACTCGGACATTGTTGACCTGAGCAATCTCCAGCGTCAGATACTCCACCATACTGGTGATCTTGATAAACCCAAGGTGCAATCTTCAGTAGAGACTATCAACTCGATCAATCCAGATATCAATGTTGTTCCCCACTTGNTGNGGTTGGATGAAAGCAACGTGATAGAGATTTTTGAACAATATGATCTCATCTTGGACGGCACAGATAATTTTGCTACTCGCTACTTAATTAACGATGCCGCTGTTTTGCTCGACAAAACAGTTGTCCACGGTAGCATTTTCCAATTTGAGGGACAGCTAACAGTTTTTGATCCTACTCAAGGTCCTTGCTATCGATGTATGTTTCCAATACCTCCACCGCCTGGTATGGTACCCAGCTGAAACGAGGCTGGAGTCCTGGGCGTGCTCCCAGGTGTAATTGGCGTTATGATGGCGACAGAAGCAATTAAAATTCTGTTGGATATTGGTACCCCCTTAATTGGACGCCTGCTTGTCTATGATTCGCTTGCCATGCGGTTTCGAGAGTTTAAGATCAATCGCAGCAAGGATTGGCTTATAGGACAACCACATCCGGTAATTGAGTCACTCTTACCCGATTATGAGGCTTATGCCGATATGGATCATCCTACCGAGGATGCTGCCGACTAGCGAAATGGAAACTTTCGCGGAGGTCAACCTATCTGCGATTCGAGCCAACGTAAAAGCAATTAGATCTTACATCGACCCAGCCCAGATTATCGCTGTTATCAAAGCTGATGCCTATGGTCATGGAGCNATACCAGTTTCCCNAATTCTAGCTGGTGATGTAATGATGTTCGCGGTGGCTACGGTTGGTGAAGCTATCGAACTTCGTCAAGCAGGAATCCACCATCCCATCCTCATCCTTTACAACGTACTTCCCCATTTGATTGAAAAGGCGGTTATCCAAAAAATTACGCTTACGGTATCAGAAACTGAACTCCCGAAAGCACTTTCCAAAATCGCACAGCGNGAAAATCGAGATATTAAAATTCATGTTAACATAAATACTGGCATGAACCGAGATGGAGTCCAATGCAATCAAGCTGTAGGTTTTCTGCAATGGCTAAATACACTTCCAGGTATTATGATTGAGGGGGTTTTTACTCATTTTGCAACAGCAGACAAGATAGCTGATACTGAATTAGACCAACAGCTTCACCGATTCAATCNGATTATTGACAAACTGGATAGGCTTAACCTTCTACCAACCATTGTNCATACNGCCAATAGTTCTGCCATGCTAAAACGTAAGGACACACATTCTGATGCTGTACGCATTGGTTTAACCCTATTTGGACTTAATCCACTGGTAGGAACTCAGGATTTTCTCCCACTTCAGTCTGCTCTAACATGGAAGACACGGGTTATATCGACAGGAAAAATTGGAGTTGGTGAGGGAATCAGTTATGGTCTCACTTATAAAGCCAAAAAGCCAATTCACATTGCCACNGCTAGAATAGGGTATGCAGACGGGTACTCGAGGTTACTTTCAAACACTGGCATAGCATTGATTGGTGGAAAACCCCGCAAGCTAATCGGGCAGGTGTGCATGGATGTTTCAGTCTTTAAGGTTGATAACTCAGTCAATNTTGGTGATGAGGTTGTCCTGATTGGTTCGCAAGGAAATCATCATATCGATGCCGATCAAATAGCAAAAAAAACAGGGACAATCACTTACGAAATCCTAACTGGGATNGGTAAGCGTGTCCCTCGTATTTATAGAGACTAATGCTCTATTAAAAACTCGCCCTCTTCAGTAGTCCCCAGGTAGTAGCAACTTTATCAATTGGGGAAACAGAAAGATTATGCATTGGATCTTCCATATCCTCGACAATCTCTTCTTTGGTCAAGACGCGATTATACATCTTAATTTCGTCTAGNAATCCATCGATCCACCGACCGCTTCCACCACGACATCCGATATACAGATTACCNNTTCCTTTTTCAACGGCCCCTTTACAGGGGAGTTCTTTCCGTAACTTTCCGTCACCATAGATTTTAATCTCTTTCCCATCGAACGTNCCAACGCAGTGATGCCATTTTTTATCAATCGTTACNGGACCTCCNATTGCTTCATCGTCACATTCTTCAGGCNAATCGTTAGCTTGCAACAAGATTCCACCGGTATACTCAGGCAATAGGTTATACTCTCCTACCTGCCAAGCNGGTTCTTTTTCAANACCGCTCTGCACATCACCAGTAGCTGTCATCAATTTTGACCAGAACATAATCGTCATCTTGTTGGTCAGATCAAGACTATCGTGATCTTTGACTTCTAACCAGTTACCTATTCCCAGCTCAATACAACCACCATGTTTACCAGCCGCAGACCAAGCCGTCTTTTTACGAAATTCGGCTTTATGACCAAATTGCGACAGATCTTCAGCTACTTTCCCCGATTGTTCTTCAAAAGGGAGATAAAGAACTATGCTTGGATCAATACTCGCTTGAAGAAACACAGAGGTTANACAGAAACACATAATAATAGAAATAAGCAAAGTTNGATTTCACCATCTNCTCCATTAATTAAGAAAGTTTTTTTACCTCATTTCCCTTGTAACTCAAATTNGGTGAATTACAAGCTAGATTTGATAATGGCCCAAGTAGTAGCAACTTTNTCGGCAGGGGAAACAGAGAGATTNTGTTTNGGGTTTTTCATGTCTTCCACAATTTCTGCTTCGGTTAAGGGGCGATTATACATTTTAATTTCATCGAGAAATCCTTCAGTCCAACGACCTACTCCCCCTCTGCAACCGATAAAGAGATCCCCACTGCCTTTAGCTAATTTACCTTTGCAAGGCATTTCACCANCTTCNTCGCCGTCAAGGTAAANCCGTATCATCTTACCATCCCAAGTTCCCGCAACATGATGCCATGTTTTATCAATAATTCCTGGGCCTAATAGGTCGTCATTACAGGCGTCTGGCAATTCCATCATTTGTAGGAGAATACTTCCATTATATTCGGCCAGTAAATTGTATTCGCCAGCTTGCCATGCGGGTTCTTTTTCAACACCACCTTGACAACATTCGCCGGTTTNTACCATCAATTTNGCCCACATGCTGATGGTCATAGCAGTTGTTAGATCTAGACTGTCAGCATCATTAACAACTAAATAACCGCCCGAGGTAAACTCGATGGCGCTATTGTCCTTTCCTTCAGCGGTCCATTTAGCCTTTCCATNTCCCNTAAAAGTTGCATGATTACCAAAATCTGACACATCTTTAGCTGTCTTCCCTGTTCCTTCGTCAAATGGCAGGTATAGAACTATTGTTGGGTCAATGACAGCTTGAAGAAACGCAGGTATTAGGCAGAAGCACGCAGTGATAGCGAGAATAATAAGTTTGGGTTTCACCACCATTTCCTTTCCATTAATAATTAAGAGAGGCATATTGATATTGTGATATGCCTCTCTCATGAACCAAGACAANCAAACTACAGATTGGATCGAACGTCCGCCCAGGAGGTCGTTAACTTTCCCGCTGGTGAAACAGCCGTTGGATTTTCCATGTCTTTTTTAATCTCTGCTGATGACAAGGCTCGATTATAAACTTTAATTTCATCGAGAGAGCCCAACACCCAACGTGCTGTTCCGCCCCTGGAACCAACGTAAGCCTTTCCATTCCCAACTTTTAATTTACCGACACAGGCTAGCTCTTTCTTTACTTCTCCATCGATATAGACCTTGATAACGTTTCCATCCCAAGTTCCTGCAATAGAGTGCCATTTTTCGTCTAGAACGTTGGTTGGAGTAACCGCTGTATCAGCACATGCTGCAGGCCAATCCGCAGCTTGCAACAGAACTCCTCCACCGTATTCAGGACACAAATTGTATTCTCCAGGTTGCCAAGCCGGCTGTTTCTCAATACCGCTCTGTGTGCCGCCACCTTTGGATACTTTTGTCCACATACTGATTGTCATGGCGGTTGTCAGGTCAAGGCTATCACTATCATCAATCTCACAGAAAGCTTTGGCTCCGAATTCCATTCCGCCGCCGAACTTACCTTCTCCCCATTTTGCACCGTTGACCTTGGCATCATTTCCGTATGATGAATGGTCTTTGACGGTATCACCCGATCCTTCATCAAAGGATAGGTGAAGGACTAATGATTTGTCAGCAGCATACATCGTCGAAGTAATAAACACAAAACAAATAATTGTTAAAACAGACATTGCTAATCGCATAATTGTCCCCTTAAGTATTAGATATTTCTAACTGAATGGTTTTAAGCTTAAATACCCGCTCATTATAGCACTCTAGAATGGAATGTCGCAAGAAGTATTCTTTTGCCATTTCGACCAAATGCCGAAATATGCAAATGCCGCAATATGTAATACTAACACATATA
>PBXZ01000042.1:0-11876 GCA_002729415.1 Candidatus Poribacteria bacterium
TCAAGCATCTGTTACGGAGAATAAATGCAATCAAGCATCAGCTTCTTGGTTTGATAGGGGAAATCGAATTAAAAGGGCAGAAACTTGTTGGTTATGGAGCTTCTGCTACGGTAACTACCCTACTGTACCATTTTGAAATGACAGATGTTTTTGATTTTCTGGTTGATGATAATCCTCGGAAACATAATACATATAGTCCTGGTAAGCATATACCAGTTTATAGTTCTGATGCAATATATGAGCGACAAGCTGATTACGTGGTTATTTTAGCTTGGCCTTATGCTGAAGTTATTGTGCAAAGGCATAAAAAGTTTTTAGATCAAGGCGGTCACTTTATACTTCCATTTCCAGATGTTAAGGTCTTATGATTTCTTGGTGGAGAACTTCCTTTGGGGATCGTGAAGTCGAAAAATTGAGGGAGTCAGTTCAAAAAGAGTGCATCGGTCAAGGTCTTGTAACAGAGGAGAAGGAGGATTTCGAGATGATTCATTCTCCAGAACCATCCCACAGCGGTATATGCTGATGAGAAACGTTGTGATTCCTGCTTGTTGGCTTTTACCGTCTTGTAATGGGGTTTCATGGTTGCCAAGTCGAGATGAAATAAGTCCGATTCTTGAAAATGCTGAGCATGTATTTCCACGTGGCTATACACCTCAAAGGCCAATAAACGATTATTTGAGAGCAGGTCAGACATCGGCGTACCTACGTGGTGAAAAACTAACCCAACTGCAAGAACCTCCGGAATACACACAGATGGTTAGTTCCTTTCTAGCAAATAAAATGAAATCACAAAAATTAATTACCGTTACGATTAGGGATGCTCCATATGATGACCAAAGGAATACAAATTTGTCGGAATGGAGTATCTTTCTAAGAAAGCTGGATCCTGAAGAGTACAAAGTCATTATCATACCTGATACGTTCAATTTGTGGTCTAGAGGAATTAAGGGTTTCGACTACTGCGAAATAGCGAGTTTAAATATCTTATTTAGAACAGCACTTTATAGACAAGCCTATTTAAATATGCTTGTAGCGCAAGGTCCCTGTCCTGCAGCATTTCACTCTGGTTCTCCCATTCTGGTGTTTGGGCCGGTCAACACAGATGTAGCTTCAACTAAGAAGTGGTGGCAGAAGATAGAGTCACTGGAACCTGATGAACATAATCAGTATGCTATGTTCAAAGTTAATCAGCGTATAGCTTGGGGGCAGGAGACAGTGGAAAATATTGAGGAGGAGTTTAATAAATTCATCAATGATTTTTCTGAGATTCCCAAACAGCCATTGGAGGAACATGGAATTCAATCAAAACGGCATAGTCAACTGATGTGTGAAGCGGCACTTGAATATACGGCAGAAAAAATAAAATTTCATCAGGTTATTCAAGAAGATATAGATACACTCGAAGCAATTATTAAACTCGATGAGAAGTTCATAGGAGCAAAGCATCTTTTGGGAATGATTGCCTCTAATATGGGGCAATATGAAACTGCGGTCCAGCTATTTGATAATTGTATTGAATTGTCAAATGGAGGGTATCGTAGAGAAATCATTGGCAGAGTCCAATTTCAAAGTGATGGATCAAATCCCATTGAATATCGTTTATTAAAAGCAGAAGCTCTCGAAAAAGCGAATAATTTAGAAATGGCTTTGCAAGAGTATTTGAAAATCCGTGAAATGGATCGTGAGAATTGTGGGATGTCGGAAAAAGTATTAGAATTAGATGAAAAGTTGAAAATGATCCGAAAAGGTTGCATGTTTCATGACTTGAATTTGGTATGTTTTAGGATGTCGAATTATCCTAAGTGTTTGCGGTAGCATGCTCTTTTGGTCTTGTCGTGCTATTAAGCGCGATTTTTGAGGTTGAAATTCGAAATCATTGAAAGATTAACTTTATGTCTATAAGTATAGTTGTGGGTGGTACTAAGGGGATAGGTATAGTAATTGCTGACAAGTTAAAAGCAAGAGGAGATACCGTTTATACCGTTTCAAGATCGAATGCAGGTGATGGTCGTCATATTTCAGTTGATTTATTGGATATTAAAAGAGTTGAGTTGGCATTCTCAAGTTTGGGTGAGATTGATATTGTACGAAACCTTGTGTTTTCACAGAGATATCGAGGTAATGATGACTTTGATTCAGAGTCTACTGTCATGTTAAAGTCAACACAGGTAATAATAGAATCACTGAGCCCTTTTTTTGAGGAGTCAGCCTCTATCGTGGTTTTGGGCTCTATTGTAGGAAAGTTTATTGGGGAAGAACAGTCTTTATCGTATCATATTTCGAGAGCTGCTTTGGAACAATTAGTACGATATTATGCAGTTAATCTTAGTGCTAAAGGAATTCGGGTTAACTATGTTGTGCCTGGAACTGTGTTAAAACCTGAACACTCTACTTTTGATAAAAATCGAATTACAGCTGACTTGGAAGCTATTGTACCTTTAAAGAGAGTGGGAACTGCAGAAGATGTCGCGGAAGCGATAGCATTTTTTTGTAGTGATAGATCGTCTTTTATTACAGGACAAAGCATTTTTGTAGATGGTGGTGTCTCTCTTTTGTCTCAAGAATCCATGTCTAAAAAAATTAGCCAAAGAAATTCGTGAGATGATGGATTTTGTAGACAATTCGATATTTATCTTAAACTTAATGTTGAAGAGGTTGATGAACTTGTGCCTTGGTACTAGATTCATCCTAATGGGAAGGGAGTAGAATTGTTCATTTCTTAGATTTCTGAGGGAGGGAAATCAGATATCAACGATTTTTGATCTAATTGTAAAGTTGGAAAACCTATTTGTATTTGGAATTTGTCATCATCCGTGTCGAATTGGTGATGGGTAGTGGGCTGACGGGATTTTTTTGGAGTCTAGTGTATGAAGCTTGTCAAGTGGGAACAAGCCAGTGATTGAAATGGTGTTTTCCTGCAAGTTGTGCTTTAGCTTAAAGAATTAGTAAGTGTCGTAGAGAATTTGAGGTTATCTTGAGTGTGTTGTAGGGATTCTTTATAGGCTAAATCGGAAATGTGAGGTGTATATGTTAAGGAAAGTTCTGGTTGTAGGAGGCGTTAACTCGGTTTGTATCGTGAGACTTCCGAAATTGCTCTTCTAGATGTTGATTNACTCCTCTGTCCAANGGGCTGGTGGCTTCAAAGATCTCGCATTCTGTTATATGAAGATCATTGTATGAGAGAATTTTCTAGAATTATACACCCAATTGTTGATAAAAAGGATGTGAGATTATTGCTACTCCGGTANGTAGCTATAAATTATATTATACTTCGTTAGGTTAGATTAAGTGTATGCGTTGGTTTGGTCTCCAAGCATATGGTAGACGATGCTGTACAATATCAATGAAAATTGGTTTAAAGTGACTGCACAAAATTNACTTGTTGATATCAAACATTTGGAAAGGGTTGCCGATCAGGTCCGAGGAGAAGCTATCCGTCTATCTCATTCAGCCCAAACGCCACATCTAGGTTCATCCTTGTCATGTATTGATATCTTAGTTGTGCTATATTGGTCTATTTTGTCTATTGACTCTCAGGACCCTAAGGCTCCGGATCGTGACAGATTTATCCTCAGTAAAGGGCACGCAGCAACCGCTCTGTACGTCACGCTAGCATATCGAGGGTTTTTCCCTCTAGAGCAACTTGGGAATTATGCCCAACCAGGGAGTGTTATGGCTGAACATCCCAGTATCGGCTCAGCACCAGGGATTGAGGCTGCTACAGGTTCACTCGGCCATGGACTTCCCATTGGTTTAGGAATGGCATTGGCCAGCCAAATTCAAAATTTTTCATATCGAGTATTTGTGGTTATGAGCGATGGCGAATGCAATGAAGGAAGTGTTTGGGAGGCTGCAATGGTTGCTCCAACTCATGGGTTGAGTAACTTGGTTGTTGTCATTGATTATAATAAGTGGCAAGCAACTGGACGTAGTCAAGAAGTGACTTCAATAGATCCACTAGGTGATAAGTGGAGGGCTTTCGGTTGGAATGTCTATGAACTGGATGGAAATAGCATCGAGGATCTTGTGAATGTACTGGCGAGTGTGCCTAATTCCTCAAACAAGCCCACAGCTATTATTGCCCATACTATCAAGGGCAAAGGCGTCTCTTTTATGGAGGATGATAACAACTGGCATTACCGAATTCCGACTGCAAGCGAGGTCGAAGAAGCAAAAAGAGAATTGGGATTGATATGAGAAATGTGTTTGCTGATGAAATCACTAGGCTCGCGGTCAAAGATAAGGGTATTGTTCTTCTTTCTGGTGACATTGGAAATAGGCTGTTTAATGATTATAAAGCGGTTGCTGCTAATCGTTTTTTTAACTGTGGTGTAGCAGAAGCCAATATGATTGGCATGTCTACAGGTATGGCACTGTGTGGATTGCGTCCAGTTGCATACACAATCGCACCGTTTATTACAACTCGGTGTCTAGAGCAAATCCGAGTTGATGTTTGTTATCATAATGTGCCAGTGATTATTGTCGGTGTTGGAGCAGGTTTTTCGTACGCTGGTTTGGGGGCAACACATCATTCGGGGGAAGATATTGCGTTTTTGCGTGCCATCCCAAATATGCACGTCGTTTGTCCGGGTGATCCTGTGGAAGTCAGACTCGCACTCCGAGCGGCAATTGATCTCAAAAAGCCAGTTTATCTTCGGCTTGGCAAAAAAGGAGAGCCGATTGTCCATGATACTTCTCCTGATTTTCAAATTGGCAGAGTAATCACTATTTCGGAAGGTGACGATGTTTGTCTGATCAGCACGGGGAATATTCTTCCGGTTGTTGTTAAGGCCGCGGAAGAGCTGGATAGGATTGGACTTTCTGCACAAATTGTTAGTTGTCACACTGTTAAGCCTCTTGATCTTGAATTTCTTGGATTTGCTTTTTCTAGATTTCAACTCGTGGTAACTATTGAAGAGCACAGTCGGATTGGTGGACTCGGTGGAAGTGTGGCCGAATGGTTTACTGATCAGCCTATTCTAAATGCTAAGCTACACCGAATAGGTACTTCTGACCTGTTTCTCCATGAAGTCGGTAATCAGGCTTACGTCCGACAGCGGTTTGGTTTAACCGCTTCAGCGATCTCAAAACAGGTTGTGAGAAAGTTAGGCCAATTTTGAAAACCTCGGCCGCAGTTTTGATCGAGTCGAACAGGCCACTCGAAATTATTGATCTTGAAGTTCCAAAACTTCGTCGAGGACAAGTGTTGGTCGAAGTTGCTTTCAGCGGTGTTTGTTACACGCAGGTCTTGGAATGGCGAGGTTATCGTGGTGTTGATCCCTATCTCCCACATTGTCTTGGACATGAAGGTAGTGGAAGTGTTTTAGAAATTGGTGATGGCGTTACGAAGGTTGAGCGTGATGATCACGTCATTTTATCGTGGATCAAGGGAAGTGGNATCAACGCAGGTGGATCAGTATATAGTTGGGGGAAACAGCGTGTTAATGCGGGACCAATCACAACTTTTAACCGGACGTCGGTGATCAGTGAAGATCGTTTAACTGTTATTCCTAGCAATTTTTCTCTTAAGATGGCCGCGTTGGTCGGTTGTGCTTTGCCGACGGGGCTTGGTTCAGTTTTTAANGTCGCTCAACCAATTTCCGGTCAAAGCATTGCGATCTTTGGGGTTGGAGGTGTTGGATTGTGTACAGCGATGGCGGCTAAGGTCAATGGTTGCACACCGATCATTGCCATCGATTTAGTTGAGCAAAAGTTGGAGTTGGCGAAAGCTATCGGAGTTACTCATTTGATCAATGCGTCGCAAGACTCTGTGTTGGAAAGGATTATCCAGATTTGTCCTGGTGGAGTGGATTTCGCGATTGAAGCAACGGGTAGACCGGATGTGATGTGTCAAGCGATCGAATCTGTTCGTCCTCGGGGTGGTTCTGTCGTTATTGTCGGCAATGCAAGGCACGGCGAAATTTTGGAACTCGATCCGAAACAGTTGAATCTTGGTAAACGCATCTTTGGTACTTGGGGTGGCGATAGCCAACCNGATCGAGATTATTTGAGATATTGCAACCTCGCTATGACGGGATCGTTAAATCTAGGTGCCTTTTTGACTCCTCCGACTTATGCCCTCCATGGTATCAATTCGGCTCTTANTGATCTNGAATTGGGCAAATTAACTCGGCCGATTGTTGATCTCTCAATTCTGTAGTTATGGATGATATTTTGATTGGAATTGATTTTGANAATACTATCGTTTGTTACGACGGTGTTTTTTACGAAACGGCAGTTGAGAGAAAAATGATCGGTTGCGATTCACAATGTCGATCGAAGGAGCAGGTTCGAGATTACCTTCGTGGGATAGGAAAGGAGGATCAGTGGACACTTTTGCAAGGGTATGTTTATGGTACGTGCATGTCGAGAGCCAATCCTTTCCCAGGTGTCATCGACTTTTTCAAGCTTTGCCGAGAGAAACAGATCCTCACTGCTGTCGTCAGTCATAAAACACTATTTCCTTTGAACGGTCCGAAATACGATCTTCACTATGTTGCTCGCAAATGGCTGGGAGATCATCAGATCGATCAGGTTGTGGCACAGATCCATTTTGAGCCAACGAGAAAGGACAAATTGCATCGCATTTCCCAGATCGGTTGTACGCATTTTATTGATGATCTTCCTGAGTTTTTGGCAGAAGCTGATTTTCCGAAAGGGGTTGAAAGGTTCCATTTCGATCCGAATTGTTCCGGATTTAAGCATCAATTTCGGCGACTTCATTCATGGTCTGAGGCAATCAAATGGATCGCAAGCTTGTAAAGAAACTGTTGGGTCGAATCGGCATTCCAGATCAGTTTTCGATTGAGTCTGTTGCTGGTGGAATGAACAATAAGGTTTTTTGCGTTTCGACTAACGATCGTAAATTTCTATTAAAATGTTATTTTTCTCATCCCGATGATAATCGAGATCGACTTAGGACGGAATACGCTTTCTTGGAATTTGCTGCGAATTGCAATATATTTTGCGTTCCAAAGCCGGTTGCGGTCGATCCAGAAAATCAGATTGCCCTTTACGAATTTATTTCTGGTCGGCCTTTGGATTTGGACGAAGTGACAACTGAGAATGTCGAGTCGGCGATTGCCTTTTATTTCGATTTGAATCGGCATCGGTTTCACGAATGTGCGGTGAGACTTCCGAATGGGTCGGAAGCGTGTTTCACCTATATGGATCATTTTTCATGTGTTGAAAGTCGAGTTGATCGGTTGAGTCTTGTCGCCGATTCAGAGGCCAAAAAAATCATCACTAGANAACTCTATTTTGCGTGGAAGGAAGCTCAGGNGTTTGCAATTGATCAATTAAAAAGATCAGCGATTGATCCAAATTTACAAATTTCAAAAANAATGTTATCGCCNTCTGATTTTGGTTTTCACAATGCTATNCTTACCAACAGTGGCGAATTGTATTTTGTCGATTTTGAATANGCTGGTTGGGACAATCCAAGCAAAACGATTTGCGATTTCTTCTGTCAACCGAAGTTCCCGGTGTCGCTGAATCATTATCCGATCTGGTTCTCAAATTTTCAAGATCGAGATGTTGAATGTGCTGTCGATTTTGCAGTNAGGACCCTTTTACCNCTTTATCGGGTCAAATGGTGTTGTATTCTGCTCAATCATTTTTTGACGGTTGGTGAGAAAAGACGTGAATTTTCCAACGAGATTGTCGACATTGATATCCAACGGAGGATCCAGTTAGAAAAGGTAGAGGATGTCCTACATCGACTTTTTGAGTTCCCTNCATAAAAAAACGAAGAGAGATTATCTGGCGCGAGTCAACGAATTTCCAAAGGCGGAAGCGGCGAAGGTAGCNAAACAGTTCGGTTTCGATTATTGGGATGGCGATCGGAAATTNGGATTTGGTGGATACAACTATGATGGTCGATGGCGATCCGTCGCTACTGCGATGGCCACTCATTATCANCTCACAGCGGGNGATCGAATTTTGGATATTGGTTGTGGAAAGGCTTTCCTCCTTTACGAATTTACGCAGATTCTCCCAGGGGTAGAGGTTTGTGGTATAGATATTTCGCAGTATGCGATCGAGAATGCCAAATCGGAAGTCCGACCGTTTCTTCATGTCGCTTCCGCGACGGATCTCCCTTTTGAAGAAGGAAGTTTCGATCTTGTGGTCTCGATTAACACAATTCATAATTTATATTGTAATGATTTAGATCTGTCATTTAGAGAAATCGAGCGTGTTGGGAAGAAAAAGAAATACATCGTCGTTGAGTCATATAGAAATGAGGCTGAGAAGGCAAATTTGCTTTATTGGCAATTGACATGCGAATCGTTTTATACGCCACAAGAGTGGGCTTGGTGGTTTCGTCACTGTGGCTATACAGGCGATCATTCGTTTNTTTATTTTGAGTGAAAAATGAAAACAGTTTTTGTAATCGGTAGTAATTCATTTTCGGGAAGTGATTTCATTGATTTATTACTTGGAACTAATCGATATAATGTTGTTGGAGTGAGNAGATCTCCGGAAAAAAAAGAGCTCTTTCTACCTTATAAAAAGCGNTTAGACTCCTCANATTTTGAGTTTCATCAGNTTGATCTCAACCACGATATGTTGAAACTTTTCTCACTTCTTGTTGATCGAAAGCCCGCNTATGTCGTGAATTTTGCNGCACAGAGTGAAGTTGCNCCGAGTTGGGAAAACCCAGACCAGTGGTTTCAAACAAATNCTGTTTCGATCGCTAAACTGTCCAGTTTTCTCAAAGATCAGAAGTGGTTGGAAAAATATGTGCATATTTCGTCTCCNGAAGTTTACGGGACATGTGANGGAAACATCACAGAATTTGCACCAATCAATCCGAGNACGCCATACGCCGCGTCCAAAGCTGCGGGAGATCTGATGCTTCTTACNCTNGTTAAATCATTTTCCTTTCCNCTTGTGATAATTCGGTCAACAAATGTTTATGGNTCGTGTCAGCAACTTTTCAAAATCATTCCACGATCGATAATCTATTTGAAATTGGGGAGGAAGATTGAACTTCATGGTGGTGGTAAAGCNATAAAATCGTTCATTCACATTCGTGATGTTTCGCTTGGTCAACTTGCTGCGATGGAGCGTGGCNGAATTGGGGAAATTTATCATTTGTCTCCTGATCAAGGGNTTAGAGTGAAAGATNTGGTNAAGGNAATTTGTGAGGNNATAGGAAAAGACNTTCGGAGTAGCACGATTGATGTAGGTGAAAGNTTNGGGCAGGACAAGGCTTANGTGATTGATTCNACGAAAGCTCGGGATGAATTTGTGTGGTTGCCAGAAATAACCTTGNCTGATGGCTTANGCCAAGTNANAAACTGGATTGANGANNNGTGGGATTTGATTTGTTNAGAACCCTTGGAATACGTNCATCGACCTTAAAAGAATTTTGAAANATTCTCAGTAGTTNTGGTATCTCCANGTTGGNTTGCAATNGNGNATTGATAGNNGATNATGTGTGAGAGGCTCTTCTCCGAGGTAGTATTAAATGCANCTGAAGTGGGATGGTATTTGTTTGCNAAGTTGGNAACTTAATNGCNGGTAAAAANCTGGGGATGTGAGGACTCTGAAGACAGAAAAATCTTCTTATTAATACTTTTATTTCATTNACCTCAAGGTCTGCAAGGANATGATGGCTGTCGTGTGATTTTATATGANTCTTTGAGATTGAGAAGGTTGTNCCATTTGGGTTTTGGNTTTCAATTATATCTCGCTGAATTGTTCTAAATATGANNTGTATTTGCATTCTTAAACCTTGGTGTTTGTTTGAGGTCGTAAACAGCCCACATCTTTAGTCTGATGACTTATCCGTTGAGACGTATTTGATAAATGAAGCATATCGAGTCGATTAATCTGGAGGTTTATGTTACCCGAGAGAAAATTTGTAATATAAGTAGGGCCGAAATCAATTTTCTGAAGGGTAAGGTTAATCAAACAGAAAGAAAGCGTATTCGGTTATGTACGCATAAACATTTGGAAGACAAACTCCACGAAATGTTTATTGTGCTTTCAAAGGAAACTTATATTAGGCCTCATAAACATGTCAATAGAATAGAATCGTTGCATGTTATTGAAGGCAAAGCTCGTGCGGTGTTTTTTGATGAAATAGGTAGTATTATCCAAGTTGTTCCGTTAGGGGATTTAAATTCCGAGTCGCAGTTTTACTGCCGTATTGATGAAGCTATTTATCATACTATATTAGTTGACTCGGAATACTTTGTCTTTCATGAATCTGTAGAAGGTCCTTTTTGTAAATCAAATACCATNTTCTCCTCGTGGTCACCAGATGAAAGCGATTGCATGTCAACCCAAGAATATATCTGTAATTTAAGCCGAGCGGTTCACTTACTTAAGTAATGAAATTTATCGTTTTTGGAGCTTCAGGATTTGTTGGCCGCCATATTTTNAATTACATGCAATCCCAGGGTTATCCTGTCTTAGGTACACAATCGACGAAAGAATTCCCTGACCTGATTAAATTCAATATACTTGAAAATTCTATTGAGGAGTCAATTCCAAGAGAGTTCCTGAAAGAAACAGAACCAACTTTTGCTGTTATTTGTATAAAATTTGGGCCCATGGATCTCTACTCACTACAGAAAGAACTAAGTCGCTTTTTGGAAGTTGAAAGAACTAAACTTCTTATAAAAGAACTAGTCAGATTAAAAATTACGCCTGTGTACCTAGGTTCAAGCTATGTATTCGATGGCAANCTGGGATATTATTCTGAGGAATCGTTGCATAATCCAATTAATACTTACGGGCAATATAAATCGGAAATAGAGAGGTTCCTTCTNGANAATCAAGAGACTAGCCTAATATTNAGAATAGACAAAAATGTTGGTGATGATCCNTCNGAATCACATGATTTGTCAACATGGTATCAACTTATGAAGACGAATCAAGAAATTCATTGTATTCAGGATCAGATTTTTTCCCCAACATATGCTGGGGATGTTGCCCGTGGAGTGCTGCAAGGTTGTAAGTGTGGATTGAAAGGTGTGTATAATTTGGCTAACACCGAATATTTTTCCCGTGTTGAATTAGTTAAACAATTTGCTTTATCTCTCAATATGAAAGCGAAAATTATGTCCAAACCCCAATCCGATTTCGACTTCCTTGATCCTCGACCTTTAAAATCTTATCTTGATTCAACCAAATTTATTAAAGCTATCGATATACGTTTTACTTCGATGAGAGAGGTCTTCCAACAATTTGCAACCAAACTTGATTCTCCATCCAAATCATAGGTTCGTTGCTTTTCGGAGTTTAGCAATAAGAGTAGTTTGTCTTGGTTGTCGTGAGATTAGAGCTCTAGAGATTATAATCAGTTCAGGGTTGGTAAGTCTTTGTTGCCAAGAGGAAAAGGGATACAGTCTGGTATTAGGAGAGCAAACCTCTGGAACTTTTAGGAGTAAATGTTTTGACGAAAGGGTTGATATAAGAATACTGCAGAATTGTGAGAGAAGTATTCCAAGGAATGTTGCCACTTGGACAGTGTGATAGTCCTTTCCTCGAGTTTTTTGGAAGCTACCTTAATACGAAATATGATGAGAATATTTAGAGAGTGTGGATACTAGGCTTCCACAAGTTGATGGCTTGTGTCTAAGCTCTATCATGTCTTGACCATGTCGAATGGTAAAGTCAAAAAGCACAGAAAAGTTGCCTTATTTAGCTAAGGCGAGTTAAACTAATTAATTGTTCCTATCAAAGAAATACGAGTATTTTAGGTCGCTTTTGAATACAATCCTATATTGCTTCTATGACTTAAGCGTTTCTCCTGCCAGCTATGATTTTTTAACTTTCTTACAGTTAGCAGAACTTCACAGAATAAGGCATGGGTTTGACCAAACATTCTTTATCTTTGTCCCTGGTCCAAAAGATGGATTTAG
>PBXZ01000043.1:0-18190 GCA_002729415.1 Candidatus Poribacteria bacterium
TTCTTCGCGGAATCAACAGCCATTGGTTGGACACCTTCTCCTTCAAGCGAAAACGAATCAACCAGAAAAACTACGGTCTTGCCGCCCCAATTGTTCATGATACCCAAACCAATTTTCTTGACTTTCTTGATCTTGTGGGTCCAAGTTTTATTACCAATCTGCTTCCAGTCATCACCTGCCTTTTGCTTGAAATAGCCTGTAAACACATCCTTCTCTTTCTCTAACTTCAGGTGCAACGGCACATCGAATCCTGTTGGAAAATGCCCCTTGTCTTGCCATGCTCCTTGAACCATACTGCCGATCAAGGCTTTCTGTGGTTGATTGGCCTCTCCACCGTATAGCAAACAGGCGAAATCCATCTGTTCTTCGCCGAAAATAAACATTCCGACCCAAGCATCTACCGGTTTTTCCGGTTCGGAGGAGAAAATACCACTGACAATAAGATTTTGACTGCTAGCTGGAACATCCCTTTCTAACATCGCTTTGTCTGCAGTCATATGGTCCCATTTTCCTTTTGGGTTGGTCATTCTCAGGAAACCACCCTTGACTTCCGTTTTAGTTACCTTTTCACGCCGATCCCGAAATTCCCATTCATTAGCCAATGTTTTTCTTTCAAAATCGTCGGTCCAAACACCAGACAACGCTACCGGAACTAAGACTACGGTTACTGCTAAAATCATGACGATACTTTCTTTCACTATATTTCTCCTTAATTTATACATTGCTCACCGATATCTAAGTTTCCCCCAAGTAGATGCCAACATGCCTATTGGCGACATGAAAACACCTCCTAGCACTTTTGCTAAACCTTGATCCATAATCGTTTGTAGATCTTCTTCACCAAGTACAATGTTAAAAACAGCTGCTTCATCAATGACACCAATATTTCAATTTCCTAAGCTACATTAAATGTTGAAAATTCTTGACCATTCTATCACAAAAAAACAAATGCAGCTTGATATTCTTCATGTGCTAACTACCTACCTTACAAGATAAAAACATGAACTAATATAATTACACAAATTGAGCAACTCGAGGTGCGACTCGATATGAAATGCTTATTTATCCCGTTCTAGTGACGTCCACCTCGTGGTTAGTTTCTATGCAAAATTAACAGCAGTCATCTCCACACCGCACTATCACTTTCACCCTCAGGGAAGAAGCGTAGCTGTTTGAATCATGACGATAGGTCTACATTCCTGAATATAGAAATTAACGTTTATAATTCCACTTTAAGCAGCAAGTGTAATACAAATCAAGCAAAGGTTCTCTCCAAAAGTCACCGTCGACCTAAGACTTGCAATCTCTTAGGTCGAATGTTGCTTCCAATTCGTATTGAGACCGATTCAGAGCAACCAAATTTCTTAAATTACCTTAAGTGACCCGCCCACAAACATTGAATAGTATCGTACTAGAAGCGAACTGACTCTAGCAAAGCCCTCCCTAGCCAACAAGAACAAAAAAGAATATCAATGTTAGAAAAAACTGGCAAAATGCTTACCTTGGGATAAACATTTGATTCATCAACTCACAAAAATGAACATGTATATTATGACAAGCCTATACCATTCAACAGGCATCATTGCGAATTGAAAAAGCATGATGACACTGAAGAGAACATGAAAATTGAGCAACACGATCTTGAACCGAATTCATGATAATCCCAGTCAATGCTATCCCTAATAGCATAATCCACAACAGGATAATCTAAGCTATCGAAATGAACTAATATAAGGCAAAGGATCAACAAAAATTCCACCACTATGGTGGTAGTAACTCTGGTTCAGTTGAAACGTGCCTGATGTGGGCATCAGCCAGTGTGCGTCAGATAAAGGGTAGTCGGAGATAAGCTGCGGCCACATAGCATAGTTTTGTGGTCCGTTTGATTCCATCATTCCGGTTTTAAGTCCAGGGAATATTGGAAGTCTGGCAGAAATATTTTTATTCCATTCCACCAATATAGGAACACAGGCATTATCAGCTACAAAAGGGATTACGGCATTTTCAACTGAGGCATTTGCCATTTGGAACGCTAGTGACAAAGTTTTCCCAGCGGGTTTTATAGCTACTGCTTGATAACCTTGTTCGGCCTTATGTTGTATATCCTTGATGGTGTGAAGACTTTCGTCTACAGCTAAGCAAACTGGTAAATCTGAGACATCTACAATCAAATGCTCAACATAGGGTTCTTCAATTAAAATAATTTGATCAATACAACCAATACGTTCAGCGTAATCTATCAAGCGCAAGATACCATCTTTCGTTTGATAGCGACCATTAGCATCAAGATAATAGGCAATTTTACTAGAGTCTGTCATGTTCGTACCATAATTCTGACAAATGTGGTGAATTTGCTTTAACCGCTCTAAATCCTTTGCCAACATATCCTTTTCATTACCTGGCTGACCAATCTTGATTTTAAGTACAAAGATTCTTTGTTCCAACAATTCCTTAATCTGAGACGATGGGAACGTATATCCAATTGCCGGTACAATGGCAATGCGATTCTGCCTGCTAGAAAGACTGGGAAGACAAAAATCTGGTATCAGCTTATCAAAATCCGTAATCTTATTCTGTTTAGCGTAAAGCATCCAGATTGCATTATCTAGACTCACCAACGCATTCAGTGTAAAAGTGAGCCTAAGTGAGGGCAATTGGGTAACCGATTTCGCGTAGTCATGTGTTGGAGGCAAAATTTCATTAAATAATGCTAGTGGATCAGTAAAGTCACGGTTTTTGATCCATTGAAGCGCATATTCAAGAACAGAGAGTTGTAGTAAGTTCCCACCCACCTCGCTGTGTTGAGAAAATACCGTCGGATCTGACCATAACACAGCCAGTCCTCCCAAACCAAAGGCTGTTATCCCCGCCGAATCTCGAACGCGCACAACCGCATTCCATTTTTCGTGAAAGGCCGATCCTTTGAACCCAAAAGGTCGTGCAAAAGGTTCCCGTTGGATTTCTAAATCGGTGTGCTCTATGTACATTTTCGGGTATCTCTACACTTAATGCTTAATATCGATCAATCCATTTATAGAACTCTTTTGAATTTTCCCAGAACACTTTTTCGATTGCCATTGAGCCTTTGGTTTCAAAATACCTGAAGGCAAGTTGCTGCACGTTCTGGTAGGATGCATAACGTTCAGAAACTGGCCAGTTGCTACCGTAAACAAGACAGTTTATACCAAATAAATTCCATAGGACATCCATGGTTGGTCTGTAATAGTCTAGTTCACTGGCAGACGGTTTATCTTTGGTTAGCTCAACAAATCCAGAAGCTTTACAATAAATATTTGGTTGTTTTGAGATAATCTCCATTCCTTCAACCCATGCTTTATCAGGTGGTTGCCCATCAATTGGCACATGTCCGATGTGGTTGATCATGATGCGAAGGTTAGGGATTTTTTCAGAAATCGTATTGACTGATAACAATAGCGATGAATCAATCAATAAATCGAGTTCTAGATCAAGCGAAGCCAGTTGATCTAATCGACTGATAAAGGATTGATCTGCAACATCCCCTAAAGCACCACCACCAAGCCTTATACCTCGAAAGAGTGGATTTCCTGCCAGATGATTCAAATTTGACTCGAAGTCGTCGCTATCAATATCTATGTTACCAACAAAACCAACCAGAAACGGGTCTGCTTCAGCAAGATCGAGAATCCACTGATTGTCTTCAAACCATCTGCTGGCTTCAACCACCACTGTACCTTTGACACCTTGATTAGCTGCAAGCGATTTGTAATCTTCTGGCATCACGCGTCTGTACAAAAAATCGTCATCCTGACTGGGCCAAGGAACTCCTTGAGGCCGAGCTGGATCGTAAAAGTGCGTGTGAGTATCAATGATTTGCAAATCGAGTGTTTCTAATTTCATTTAAATATACCTTTCTGGTTTTTTGGNGNTGTTTGATCATNCTAATTAACTANTTTCTGTTTTTTTTCNTCTTCAANTGCTTNGATATGTNGGAGAGATTGTAATCTCCGTAGCTTCGGTGCAGCCAAAGCTGTAGTAACTACTACCAGTATTGTACCAATTCCACCAATCACTACCGACACTACAGCTCCAAACCAACTTGCAACTAATCCTGATTCGAACCCACCCAACTCGTTTGATGCCCCAATGAAGATGCTGTTAACTGCTGACACGCGTCCGCGCATTTGATCTGGTGTAAGTAATTGTACCAGAGTATGACGAATAACCACACTCACATTGTCAAGAACGCCAGTTAGAAACAACATAATGAAAGATAACCAAAAGTACTTTGACAAACCAAAGATCACAGTTACCAAACCAAAACCAGCCACTGATAGCAGAAGGTTCCGTCCTGCCTGTTGCATTGGTGGTAGATGAGCAATCATAATAGCCATAATAACCGCCCCAATTGCTGGAGCTGCGTTTAGGCAACCAAAACCGATTTCTCCAACCTTCAGAATATCTTTGGCAAATATCGGCAACAAGTAAACTGCCCCACCAAGTAATACCGCGAACATATCAAGCAACATAGTTGTCAATAACAGCTTGGTATTCCAAACAAAGCGCAAACCTGCTAACAGTGTCTTGAATGTTACACTTTTGCTTCCATCCCTTGTAGGGAAATCACAAATATCGATTCTTGTTAAAAGGCCGATGAATATTAGCGTTCCACAGGCACTAATGAAATATGCAGAAGGTACATTAGCTGCGACAATAAACCCTCCAACAGCAGGCCCAATAGCAGACGATAGATGAAATGTGCTAGTACTCCACATCACCGCATTTGGAAAAACTTGGCGGGGGACGATTTGAGGGAGCAATGCTGATCTGGCGGGTCGTCCCAGCGCTAGTGCTGTGGCATCAAACAGAAGGAGCAGGTACATCAAATATGTGTTGCCTTGAAGGTAGGACAGAACTGCCAAGCTGACAGAAGTTACTGTCGCTCCCGCGAGACTGTAGGTGACCAGTTTTCGGCGGTCAAAAGTATCCGCCAGATAACCAGCAGGTAATGCTAACAACATATTTGGCAACGCTTGGACCAGACCAACAAGACCAAGCGACAGAGCCTTTCCAGTTCGCTGGTATATCTCCCAACCAATAGCAACGCTTTGAATTCTGGTTCCTATTAACGAAGTGAACCAACCAAACATGTATGCCCGAAAATTGGCGACGCGAAATGCTTCATACGGGTCGTGATTCAAATAGCTTTCCTCTGTAATCTACACTCCTTGGCATGTGGAGCAGTTAGATCAGCCTGCCGCCACTTTCTCACCGAATTGATAAGGTAGATTCGATTAGCCAGTAGTATATCGTCAATAGTGATAATTTCCTCACTAATTTTCTGCTGATCCAACAACCACGCTCGAAAAGTTCCAGCTAAAAGTCCGGATGATATTGGTGGTGTTATGAGTTTATCTTTAATATCAACTACCACGTTGGCAACGCAACTTTCGGTAATTTCACCCTTTTTGTTCCAAAGCAAAATATCGTCGCAATCGGGAGTATCCATTTTGGCTTGGTCGTAAACATCCCTTTGCGTCGTCTTGTGATAAAGAAAGCGATTTGAGGGGTCTATTGGCACACTTGCCAGCTTAATCTGCATAGGTTGTTGATTCTGATTCTCAGTAATTGACGTCGATTGGCAGTCTATCTGACCCGTTGGACTTAAAACAAGCCTGATTTTATGCGGTTTATTTTCTTCAGCTGCCGATAAAGTTGTACTGAGCTCCAACAATCTTTTTTCAATCAGGGAAACGTCAATCGGGAAATCAAAATATTTCGCCGAATTATGCAAACGATCAAGATGATACGCCAACAAAAAATAGTTTTTGTTTTCCCAAAGCAGGCTTTCAAAGATTGAGAAATTAGGGTAGGGTTCGGTCAGAATTTTCGCTTTTACCATACATTCCTCAAATTCGAGTTGATCTACAGAATCCCAGACAACACCACTACCAACACCATATTCACTAGTTCCACTCCACTTATCAATTAGTACTGTTCGGATGGCCACATTAAATTGTGCTTTTCGATTTGGAGATAGATAGCCAATTGTACCGGTATAGATCTTTCTCGGGCTATTTTCAAGATCAGTAATAATCTTCATCGTCTGAACTTTTGGAGCACCGGTAATGGAGGCCGAAGGAAAGAGTGCCGTTAGAATCTCTGAAAAAGATGCCTGTGTTTGAGAAGAGACAGTCGAAGTCATCTGCCAAACTGTGGGATATTTTTCCACCTCAAACAATTTCGGCACTTTAATGCTACCGGGTGATGCGATACGTCCCAGATCGTTCCGCATCATATCCACAATCATCAGGTTTTCAGCGCGATCCTTCAGTGAGTTTTGTAATCTATTGGATTGTTCTTGGTCTGTACTTAGGGTCAGTCCGCGAGTGGCTGTCCCTTTCATCGGCCGTGTAATTAATTGATGATCATCAAGATTAAAGAAAAGTTCTGGTGAAGCTGAACAGATAGCAAACTGATCTGTTTCCACATAAGAAGCATATCCAGCGGGTTGAATCATCATTAATTGACGAAACAATGTGAGAGGATCTTCTTTATGTTTGGAATGCAAACGAAACGTATAATTAACTTGATACGTTTCTCCAGCGGCAATGAAACCCTTGATCCGTTCAAGTATCTGTCTGTAGCCATCTTGGTCAATGGATGGTATCCACAACCTATCAAGCCTTTCAGTGAAGGAGGAAAGGATACTCATTGAATCGGGTTCTTTATAAAGACCAAACCAAATTAAGGGAAAACTGGTAGAAGGAAATGTCGTCAATGCGCTGTCGAATGCGGGAGCAGCTTCATAACTGATAAATCCAGCTACATAAAGACCAAACCGGCTGGCTATTTCTTCTATATCCTGAAGCTTGGGTATGACTTCATCGAGTCGATGCGTTTCAANAATATNCAATGGCTGCTTGAAATGAAGCCATTTTGAACCAGATCGAACAATAACTTGGTTANNCATTCTACTAACTAATGGTTGAGGGCAAATTCGGCAGAATTAAGTAACACCCAATATAGNTCNTCGTAAGCNAGTTTTTTGTCGTTATACAAACTGCGTTTCANATACCGNTCAAAATGTGTCANCTCTTTCGTNGTCGGTTTGCGTGAGAGTACCATCAGATAGATCCTCTCCANCCTATCTTTTNTCGTACGATANNTTTTTAAGATNTAGTTGATAAAGCTTCCACGTTGACGGTGATCNCCACTATCATTGACCAAAGGACCNTTAATCATCATCAAAGCTTGTGGTATTGTACCATTGAAGGCTTCAATTTCTTCCATTTCTCCATTATCAAGTAAGTAGATAAATCGGCGAAGATAGTCCCGTTTCATCGATTCAAGCTGACTTTTATCACGTCTTTTCTGCAAACGCTCGAAACCAGTGGCTTCCAACATAGAATTAAAAAACTGCTCTGCACTTAACGGCTTTATGTAGGCATGTGAATAGTAGTATTTGTCGTCTTCATTCTTCGGGTTTTTGGCCGATGTACGTTGGTAAGCGCCTGAATTGAGAATGGTTTTCATCANGTGTTGNAGNTTATACCCATACCTAGCAAAGTCTTCTGCCAACCAATCCAAGAGTTCTGGATGTGTNGGTGGATGTTCTTCCCCAAATGCATCCAATGGTTCCACAAAACCTCTACCCATAAACTGAGACCAGATCCTGTTTACAATCGCGGGGCTGAAATACGGGTTTTTTCGGTCAGTGATCCACTTGCTCANGGCTTCACGTTTTTTCTGCGACACCCCCCGATAAATGTTTCCATCNAGAAAACGTGGGGNAATTTTCTGATTAGAACCAGGCATCTGGATAGCCCCCTTATTTTCATCTCTCAAAACCCAACTAACGAGTTGGTCTTGCCCGCGATCGTTCTTTTCATAAACAGCTTTGCTGCGAACATTGGAGAAAAAAGAAGCCAAGCTGTAGTAATCTTCCTGATACCATGGTTCAGTTTTGTGGTCGTGACATTCCGCACACTGCATAGGCAAACCGAGGAACAGCCGCGAACTATGTGACGTAAGGTTGGTTGGCGATAGATTGTAGCGTTGNATATAATTNCCNGCTGGATTNTCACGTGTNTCNCCGGTTGCNGTCAGTAACTCCGTAACNAATTGGTTGTAAGGTTTATTGACTCGCAGACTGTCGCGCACCCACTTNTCCAAACCCGTTCGAGCTTGTTGGTTACCCCCGTTTCTNCCAATTAACCATTTAACCCAAATTCGTCCCCAATGATCGTAGTACAGATCANTCTNCAGCAATTGGTTGATCTTTTCTTGGCGTTTGTCCCGCCCAGATTTTTCAAATGCTTCGATCTCCTCTAGTGTTGGAATTTTTCCGGTTAGATCCAAGTGGATTCGCCTTAAAAATTCAGCATCATTTGATTTTCCTGACGGTTTAATTTCAGCCTCTTTCATTTTTGCTGTGATGTGACGATCAAGTTGCTTGGTACTTGAGGAAATACGTGCGTCAATTATCGATATCAGACACATAAAGAAAAGTAAGTAGATTGTACTAAGAACCTTCATTATTTTTACTCCAATGGGATTTTTATTATCGCTGTCGCAGATTGATCACTAAATTGGATTTGGGTGACCATTGTTCCCAACGTTTTAAGAGGAGCCAAGTTGGCAAGAAGACTATCCTTCCAATGATTACCTAACTGAACACCATTTGCCAAAGCAACAAGTTTCAAGATAGGAAAAAAATTCTCAATGTCGACAATAAGTTGTTCAGGTTCAACTTCAAAAGCTTGTCCATTTGGGATTTTGAGCGTTGTCATTACTAAATCAATAGGTTTACTTAAGGTGAAGTGGCTATTGAAAATCAATTTGCCTTCTTCATATTGATTACTGAAAGTCATTGTCTTGATTGGCGTTAGTGCGGTCTTAAATATGGGCGGAATCTTAACGTTTTTCAAGATTCCTGAAAATTTGACATAGCCTGTGTTCTTCGATGAATCGTAGAGTCCTAGCAGATCAGTATTGGCCTGCTCTACAAAGCTCGGCTGTCGAGCAACATGAATCTTTATAACATCTTCAACCAGTGACTCATTGAACGACAATATGCCAACAGTATCAATAAAAGCATAACTAAAATCAAGTGGATAACCAGTAATTGTGTTGATTGTTACACCCAAATGTTCCGACTTGATTCGTTCATATCTTGAGTTGATCGGCTCTGCTGCCACAATAGCTGAAACCCCAAGTAGTCCTTTAGCACCTATATCGCTGATCAGTAAAAAAGATAATTTCTCTTTACTTTGATAGAATGCTAGGATAGCCTGTCGTCCAAAATAGTTTTCTAGGACTTCGAGGTCAAGCTCGGCACCAGTTTCGTACTCCCAAAGTTCCTTTTGATAACGGATTTGTTGCCACCACGCTTTTTGCCGAATATTATCAACAATTGGGATCTGCCTAGCCATTTTTCCAAAATTACTGTTCTGAAAAGCGGCAACAAAGCTCCCCAGTTCCTTAACGGATAAATAACCAACCGGTTGATCAGGTAAAAGCGTAATTAGGCTGATTTCCGAATCACGATGCAGGAATATCGTAATCACTAATACAGCCAAAAGAAGAACAAAAACCAAAATAACTGTTATAGAGATTTGTCTTCTTGAAACACTAAAATCCATGATGGATGCATACCCTTGAGGTTGAAAATTATTATGACATGCAAACAGCGGATTGTCAATCTCCCATGATCTATGAGGATCCCTCCATTTAATCAGATTTAGTAGGTCAATTTGAGTTTCCAATTAGCAGCAAAAAGTATAAACTTTTTGTTCTCTTTTGGAAGTACAAGCCATGATACAAATACATCACCTCATCACAGCGGGTTCAATCAGTCTTCGTCTGATTTCAGTATTCGCTGGAAGTATAGTCTTACTGACAGTTGTTCCACATATCAACCCTTGGACTATGTCACACGTATCAACTGAATATCAAGGGCTAGAAACGTTGATTCAGATCCAACTTCAACCGCTGAATTGGTTAGTTAAACTCAATATAAAGATGTTGATTTTGTCTATCGCTATCTGTTTTAGTATTTCCCTCTTTCTTCAAAGTGTACGTCAAGCATTGACCTCCTTTTTCTTCTTACCACAGGTAACTAAAAGATTATTGGTCATCATCCTTTTTTTGTTTACCATATGGCCATTATCAAAAGGATGGTCAACTATCTTATATCTTATATGCGGATCTAGCAGTATTTGCCTGATCACAATAGGTGTCTATCCTATTCTGCGATGGATGGCAGATCAAAGCCGGTTGTCGAGAGTCGCACATCAGTTTTGGCATTTTTTTTCAAAACAAAACAGTTTGACTTTTTCCACCCTTATATTCTTGCTGACGCTTTTTCTTACGAACCTTGGATCATATTATTTGTTTGACCGAATACCGCACGTAACAGATAGTGTGGTTCAGCTATTCCATGGCCGCATCTTTGCCTCCGGTAAATTATATGCTCCCGAACCTGAACTAAACGAATTCTTCGATTTTAATCCACTTATGATCATGAAAAACGGAAAATGGTACTCTGTTTTTCCTCCCGGACATATATTGATGATAACATTTGGTGTCCTCATTGGCTTCCCTTGGTTGGTCAACCCGATACTTGGATCAGCTACCGTAGTCTTAATTTACTTCCTCGGTAAAGAGATTTATGATGAAACGACTGGGAGATTGGCAGGTATATTGGCCTGTTTTTGTTCCTTTTTGCTGGTGATGTCCTCCGGATTTATGAATCATGCAACAGCTCTCTTTTGTGGAACGCTGTTTGCGCTGTTTTTTGCCAGAGCTATCCGCAGCCAAAAATGTCTAGATTCGCTCATTGCTGGAATTGGACTTGGATGGATGGCCAGCACACGCCCTTTTACTGCTGCTTTAGTATCAATCCCCTTTTGTATTTATTCGGTTATCTTAATAACAAAGAAACCAAGAATGTATTTAGTTAGTTTCTTGACTCTTACTACCACAGTCCTTCTGACAATCGTTATGCTACTCAGCTACAATTACGTGACCAATGGAAATCCAATGTTGTTTGGATACGTCGTCCAGTTTACAGAGGGACATAATCCAGGTTTTGGCAAAAGTCCTCCTGGCCACACAGCTCACACACCGTTACGTGGTCTAGTTCACAGTTTTGATCGACTGAATTTCTTGAATCTTCGCCTGTTTGAATGGCCAATACCATCACTGATTTTTGTACTAGTTTTGTTTTTATCAGGCATGATAAATCGCTGGGACCTGTTGATGGTGAGCGTTCTAATTACGTTGGCTTTTGGTTATTTTTTCTATTGGTACTCAGTAGGAAGCAACTTGATCCCAAGATTTCTTTATGAGTCGGTCGCGGCTCTTGTTCTCCTAACAGTGCGCGGTTTAATTTATACGCCAAAGTTTGTACAAGATATATTGCAAATTATTGTCACAGAACGTTTAATCAAAATAACTTTAATCTTTATCCTAATTTTGTGTTTTTCTGTCATGGTGGGGCTTTACATACCATCAATACAAAAGTACTATGCTAAGGATTTCTATACGCATATTAAAATAGCCCCTTTACAGGCAGCCCGAGCAAAAAAAATTTCTAACGCCATCATATTTGTTGACCAAAAATATTATCGAGGTGTATTTCCCCAAAATCATCCACTTCTAACTGGAGATATTATCTTTGCAATTGATAGAGGAGATCGTAACCAATTATTGATGGATCAATACCCCAATCGGAAATTTTATCGATCAGAGGGAAAGAATTTAGAGAAAATTACTTCTTGTACTCCCAATTAGCCTAAAAAAACAGACCTTCAAGGAGAGTTTTTCGTTGTCAGAGGTTTTAGATTGGCATAATATAGATATATTTGGCTAAAGGANACTATTTAGGATGTTGGGNGGAGAAATAGCNCGATGTATNCTCCAATGGAACAAAAACAACTNCGCAAACAATATCAAGAGGACGGTTATTTAATATNTAAAAAAGTCCTAGATGTTAACTTGTTGCAGGAAACCAGTAACCATGTTGATTGGTTGATGGAAAAGAANCCAGATCTNCGCCCAGAGAATTTGGGGCATTTTCTGATGAGTGATGACCCTTTTTGGGTTCGATTGGTTNGCGATGNCCGATTGCTTGATATCGCTGAGATCTTTGTTGGCNAAAATATCGCGCTTTTTGCTTCNCATTANATCTCTAAACCNTCATCAGATGGTCGCCCTGTACTTTGGCACCAGGATGGCAGTTATTGGCCACTTGAACCNATGGANGTAGTAACTCTTTGGCTGGCNGTNGATGAATCNACANNCGAAAATGGCTGTATGCGANTTATTCCNGGNACCCACANTTTNCAACTACAAGANATGAAAANACGNCAAGATATNCCNAATGTGCTCANTTCCGNAATGGATCCNCATCTTGTTGATGAAACNANGGCTGTCGATNTCATTCTTGAAGCTGGTGATGTGTCAGTCCATCATCCCAANATCATTCACGGATCAAANCCAAACCTATCANCCAAAAGAAGATGCGGTTTAACAATTCGATATATTCCTTCAAGTACCCGAATTGTGTCTGATCGACAGTGGCCCAGTGCCTTNATGTTACGNGGNNGTCCAGTTGATGGNGTNAATAATTATTTACCCAAACCNAAGTATNCTAAAGAGAANCANATGANCTTTAACGGCTGTGAATTATGGCAGTGATTATAGACTTATGCAAGATTTTAAAATGACACGTCGACGAATGCTAAGCCTGTGTTCCAACGGCTTTGGATCTCTGTCTTTACTAGGACTAATGGGATCCAANACTTTCGGCAACGTGCTTACTTCTGGTAAAACNAAACCCCTTTCTCCTCAACCNAGCCATTTTGANCCCAAAGCNAAAAATGTCATCTTTCTTTACATGGANGGAGGTGTTTCTCATGTCGACACTTTTGATCCTAAACCATTGCTAGCTAAAGAGAACGGCAATCCAATGAAAATNAGGATTGAACCCACACAATTCAACAATAACGGTGGAGTGCTTAAAAGTCCTTGGGAATTCAAAAAGTATGGGCAGAGTGGTATTGAGGTTAGTGACTTGTTTCCGCACGTTGCTACCTGTGTGGATGACTTAGCCATAATTCGNTCNATGGTATCNGAGTTCTCAGAACATACCAATGCCAATTACTTTCTGCATACNGGACANGGNCTACAGGGNCGACCNAGTATNGGNACNTGGNTCAGCTATGGTTTAGGAAGTGAGAACCAGAATCTACCGGGATTCGTTGTTCTNAATGGNGGGCTAATTCCTTCTGGAGGACTGGATAATTTCAATAANGGTTTTCTGCCGGCGCATTACCAAGGNTCGATTTTNCAATCAGGCGAATCTCCTNTTGCTAATATTAACAAATCTGAGCCGATCCCGAAACTGCAGAGAAACAAGTTAGACTTTGTCAGGCAACTGGATAAGCGGTTGCTAGGTCGAATTGGACATACTGACGAGATTGAATCGGCAATCACCAATTATGAATTAGCCTATCGGATGCAGGACACTGTACCGGAGTTGACCGACCTGAGAGGTGAGAGCAGCAGAATTAAGAAATTATACGGTTTTGATGCCAAGTACGCACACACTCGAACTTACGCCAGACAGTGTTTGATAGCACGGCGTTTAGTTGAGCGAGGTGTTCGATTTGTTGAGTTAACTTGTCCAATGGTAGATGGATATTCACGTTGGGATCAACATGGAAACTTAAAAGGTAACCACTATAAGAACGCATTAGCTGTGGATCAACCTATTGCTGCCTTGTTGATGGACTTAAAGTCTCGAGGACTATTTGATGAAACGCTGGTTGTCTGGTCAGGTGAGTTTGGNCGCACACCATTTTCACAAGGCAAGGATGGGCGTGATCATAATCCGTTTGGTTTTTCAATATGGCTTGCTGGTGCAGGTATCAAAGGTGGAACCGTTTATGGTGCCACAGATCCNTATGGTTATAAAGCCGAGAAGAATGTGGTTACGGTTCATGACCTGCATGCCACGATTCTCCATCTGTTGGGGATTGACCATAAGCAACTTACTTATCGATTCAGTGGTCGTGATATACGTTTAACTGACGTTTATGGAGATGTAATCACCAAAATTCTAACCTAGCTTTGCGTTTAGTGTCGTTTGATGATCGGAGACAACACTAAATAGTTACCACGATTATCCTAATGCAGAGGGGGCTATATTCACAATTTATCCTAATATTTGACAACGGAGTTTCAAGCCAAAACCAATTTATGATTAAACTAACAAAACGTGTTTATACGGTGCTCATCCTTTTTCATATCGTGTCGTGGAATACTTTCTGCAACCAAAATGGTTTNACCACGGAACAATTTGGGTTCTTTGAAAATTATATCCGTCCAATATTAATTGAAAGTTGCTACAGTTGTCATGCTGCTGACACTAAGCAGGAGGGCGGGCTGATGCTTGATAGCCAATCTGGTTGGAAAAAAGGCGGTTACCGTGGTCCGGCTATTATTCCTGGTGATGCTGACAACAGCCTATTGATTCAAGTCATTAGTTATACAAATCCAGATTTGCAGATGCCTCCTAAGAGCCAATTGTCAGGTCAAATTATTGATCGCTTCCAACGCTGGGTGCAAATGGGGGCACCAGACCCTAGAACGGGACAAGCGAAACCTAACGGNATGTCACTATTCAACATCAAATCCAGATCGAATTTCTGGTGTTATCAGCCAGTTAAGGTGACCATGCCGCCTGAGGTGCAAAATAAAGAGTGGGTTGCCAGTCCAATAGATCAATTTATTCTGGCTCGTCTGGAAAGAGAAAGACTGACACCTGCTGATCCTGCCAACAAAAGAACGCTGATTCGACGGCTAACTTATGCTCTGATAGGACTTCCTCCAACACCAAAGGAAGTAGACGCATTTTTAACAGATGCCTCTGAGAATGCTTATAGTGGGATGGTNAATCGACTACTAGATTCACCCCATTTTGGGGAAAGATGGGCCAGGCATTGGATGGACTTGGTGAGATATGCTGAAACACGTGGTCATGAAGGCGACTTCCCAATTCAAAATGTCTGGCCTTATCGGGATTACCTTATTCGAGCTTTCAACAATGATATTCCTTACAATCAGTTTGCTCGTGAGCACATTGCTGGTGATTTGCTTGACGCTCCCAGAATCCATCCTGAACTTGGGTATAATGAATCTGTCATGGGTACAGCGTTCTACCACCTGGGTGAGGCCACACATAGTCCTGTCGATATTTTAAAAGATGAAGCAGTTCGGATTGATAATATGATTGATGTGACCAGCAAAACTTTTCTGGGATTGACCGTTGGCTGTGCCCGCTGCCACGACCACAAGTTTGATGCTATATCCACTAAAGATTACTATTCTCTTTTTGCCATCATGGCCAATTCACGGATGACTTATGCGTCCGTCCATAGTCCTGACAAACTTGCTAATCGGGCAAAGACTTTAAGAACAGAGAAATCAAAAATCCGTCAGATGTTTATAGACAATTGGCAAATCAGAACTAAGGATCTCGGTCGATATCTAGTCGCAGCATCAGGAATTCGAAGTCAGGCACAGAAGTATTTTGAGATGAGGTCACAGCAGCATGACTCTAGTCAAGATTTGATTATTGCTGATTTTGAAGGGCAAGACTATGGCGATTGGCAGGCAACTGGGGAAGCTTTTGGATTAAAATCTGCCAGAGGCAATCTCGAATCTCAAAAAGGTATCATAGGTTTCAAGGGAATCGGTTTTGCTAACAGTCTTGCTGACGGAGATAAACCGCAAGGTGTGCTGACCTCCCCGAAGTTCCAAGTCCGACGGAAATTCGTTAATTTCCTAATTGGTGGAGGTAATCATCACAATCAAACCTGTGTCAACCTAGTAATTGACGATCAGATTGTTCGCACCGCCACGGGGAACAATCAGGTGAAATTGGCAGCAGTCACCTGGGAGGTATCAGAATTTGCCGATAAAATTGCCCAGATCGAGATCATTGATAAGCATTCTGGTAGTTGGGGACATATCAGCTTGGACCATATTGTCTTAACCAATTTACCGACATCCTCTGGATTCCTCTACTCCGAAATGGCACTGCAGGCAATCAAGGACAATCAAAATCTGGAAGTAGATCAACTGATCTTGTGGGCTAATGTTCTTAAAGATGAAAGAATCGATAAGCCAGAGCACCCACTTTACTATTGGTTTAAAGCCATAGAAGAGTTAGAGAACAAAGCTCAAATAAACCTACAGATTACTAGAGAGTTGAAATCAAATCTAAAGCAAAAGGATGGCATAATTCTAGGCGATTTCCGAGATGGGAACTTCGGTAAATGGTACCTTGAAGGAATTGCTTTTGGTCAGTCGCCTTCATCAAAAGGTGACATTTTAGTTAGTGGTAAAGACAGACAAATCAACCAACTTTTACCCTCTATTCCCTCCAGTGTTGGTGCAACGACACAATTACCAGGAGCCTTACGATCACCGACCTTCACTATTGAACACGATTTTATTAATGTTCGCGCACTTGGATATGGTAACAAGATCCGCGTTGTTCTCCATAACCTTCAGCTTATTCAAGATCCAATTTACGGTGGATTAGAACGCCGAATCAATAATTCAAGAGTTCAATGGCAAAAATTTGATGTTCATCGGTGGAAAGGCCACCGTGCCTACATTGAAATGTTACATAGCACTGGCCCCGACAATTTCATCGCCACTGACTTGGTAGTTGCTCACAATGGAGAATTACCTGAGTCCTTCGCCATCAAAAGCCAGCAATTCTCTAAACAGATCTCGTCATGCGAAGAATTAGCAACCCTTTTTGATCAATGGATTCTATCCACTTTCAACGATTGGCAAACAGGAACGTCAGGCATATACCAACTGGATCTACCCAACTTTCTTCTTCGGCATAAATTACTGTCCAATTCTTCGGATTTAAACAATTCAATACTATCTTACAGCCAGCTAGAATCAGCCTTGCCACTTGATCAACGGATTGTTGCTATGACAGACGGCAATTCTCATCAAATGGCTGTTTATACAAGGGGGGATCCCAGAGATTTAGCCGAGACTGTTTCTGCACGATTTCTTGAAGTCTTAGCTGGGTCAGACACTCCATATCAAACTAGCAGTAGCGGACGGCTACAGTTGGCCGAGGATATTATTAGCCCAAGTAATCCTCTGGTTTCCAGAGTGATGGTTAATCGAGTCTGGCATCATCTTTTTGGCCGAGGTATTGTTGCTACAGTTGATAATTTTGGCTTGATGGGAGAGTTGCCNTCACANCCCAAATTGCTTGATTACNTAGCTGATCGGTTTGTTTCAAATGGTTGGTCAATTAAAGACCTGATTCGTACTATTGTTAATTCGAATACTTATCGGATGTCAAGCCAAAGGTCTTCCNAGTCATTACGGTTTGATCCANNTAACCGTTTACTNCAAAGTGTGAACGTTCGTCGNTTGGAAGCNGAAGCTATTCGTGATAGTATGCTTNTTGTCTCAGNGCNNCTCAATCGCAAAATGTATGGCCAAAGCGAGGTTGTGCACCTAACACCTTTTATGATTGGTCGTGGCAAACCAGGNCAAAGTGGTCCGCTTGANGGTAATGGTAGACGCAGTATCTACATTGAAATGCGTCGGAATTTTCTGCCTGAGATGATGCTCACGTTTGACTTGCCAATACCNTTCACAACNTTTGGCAGACGNGACTCAACAAATGTTCCNGANCAAGCACTGACGCTCATGAATAGCCCATTTGTCATTCAACAAGCTGAATANTGGGNANAACAAGTACTGANGCAGGAAATCGACAGTTTNGAAGGCAGAATTGAATGGATGTANCAGCGCGCTTATTCCAGATCNCCATCGGAAGACGAAATAAGTCAAACTATAGCCATGTTGTATAATCAAAGTAAGGAATATGATATCCNGGAATCAGGGNGNCTNNACGATAAAAGGATTTGGAAAGATCTTGGCCATNTTCTTNTCAACTCTAAAGAATTNATTTACATCTTTTAGGTANACTTATGNAAGATTTAAANATGACACGTCGACGAATGCTANGCCTGTGTTCCAANGGCTTNGGATCTCTGNCTTTACTNGGACTAATGGGATCNAANACTTTCGGCAACGTGCTTACTTCTGGTAAAACCAAACCCCTTTCTCCTCAACCCAGCCATTTTGAGCCCAAAGC
>PBXZ01000044.1:0-54505 GCA_002729415.1 Candidatus Poribacteria bacterium
CCAAGATTATTATAGGCTTCACTATAGTTAGGGTTGATTTCCAACGCACGATGATATG
Source organism: Candidatus Poribacteria bacterium (assembly GCA_002729415.1). GTDB lineage: Bacteria > Poribacteria > WGA-4E > WGA-4E > UBA9662 > UBA9662. The sequence goes on from PBXZ01000044.1 coordinate 59, forward strand.
CTTGGATAGCTTGGTCTAATTCTCCCTGCTCTTGTAATGCAAGTCCAAGGTTATAAAATGCTTCACTATAGTTAGGGTTGATTTCCAACGCACGATGATATACTTGGATAGCCTGATCTAATTTTTCTTGCTTCTGTAATGTGGTACCAAGACTATTATATATTTCGGCATCATCTGGATTAATTTCAATAGCTTGCTGGTAGGTTTGGATAGCGTTGTCAAGCTTACCCTGTTTTTTTTGTGCAGCACCCAGATTGTAATATATTCTGGCATCATTGGGATTAATTTCGATCGCCTTATGATAAGCCTCAATGGATTTATCTAATTCCCCTTGCCCTTGTAATGTATTACCTAAATTATTATAAACGTCTGAATCATTGGGATTAATTTCGATCGCCTTATGATAAGCCTCAATGGATTTATCTAATTCTCCTTGCTCTTGTAATGTATTACCCAAATTATTATAAACGTCTGAATCATCGGGATTAATTTCGATCGCCTTATGATAAGCCTCAATGGATTTATCTAATTCTCCCTGTTCTTGCCTCACAAGGCCAAGATTAATAAAAAATATATATTGTTTTGAGTCAACTTCTATAGCTTTGGCAATTAAATTAGCCGCAACCTCACATCTTCCAACTTGATAGGCCAGAAAACCCAGCAGATTTAATGCATCCGCATTGCGGGGCGAGATTTGGAGCACTTGTTGGTATATTTGCTCGGCTCTTTGTAGCTGGCCTGATTGATGGAAGACAATTGCTTCTTGTAATTTTTGTTCAATATCCATTCAAGTTTTTTCGATGCGACAGACTAACCCTATCGCGTCCATCAAAGATTGAGTGATTTAACCGCCAAATCCAGCAGACAGGGGAAAGTATCAGCGTAGTATGCAATACCCCTAAATGGTCAAAGCCTGACAAACATCCGCATTACAACAACTTCCATCACCATTGACTTCCATGAATCGTGCAAAAGTTGTACACATGATGAAACCATCAACCAAGTAACGAATACGATTCCAAGTAGCGCAATCGCCTTTGAATCATTAAAGTCAATTTTTAACGGGCCAATATAATGACTTAATTTTTCCCCAGCTCGTTGTTATCTTGTTACGCCGAGAGACAGAAGCAAACTCAGATTCACTTGCTAACCATTCNATCACGTTCTTAGTTAATTGGTAAAGCTGGTTAATATCTTTGTTATTCTTATGGTAATTCGGAAGCCTCCAGTTCATGTTGAAGACTTTNCCNCTTCCCGCTTCCCAGTAACCAAANGCCGCAATTCGGTCNGTCCAGTCATTGGCGGGTGGTCCCCAAGCGTCGGCTACAGTAATAAANTTCTTCCATATCTTATCGTAATAATCGCCGCTTTTGGGGTANCCAGTCGAATTAACTTGGACACGATCATCAACCCCNGGNGGNTTNCCNTNNAGGTTTTTCAANCCTGTNAACAATTTTAGCTCTTTTGTTTTCTTTGTTACTGTGATCCCTACTGCAATTCCGTCAGTTTCTACCGGNCCAAACTGTCGCGCTNCAGCGTCTTCAAGTCCCATCGCNGTGGCAGAACGGATTGCCCAACCGGTNAGTAAGATCGCTCCACCAGCCNTAGCGTAGTCCGTAAAAGCCTTAATTTCTGCATCCTTNACACCTCCATCAGTATCGCCATCATGCCACCAGATAACNCCATAATCCTTAAAGGTTGCACTCTTTAGATCCCCACGCTTCAACTCCTGAGTCTGAAAAGTATCTTTAGCAAACCCCAGAGCTAATTTGGTGAATGCCCCTTTTTCTCCCAAAGTGATAAACCCAACTTTGAGGGAAGAATCTCCAACACGAATAAATACCGTAATTAATAACATGCTAATAAGCAACCTTCTCATTATATTACCTCCTCAGACATAAAAGCGGATTATACTGTGTTCTAACACACTCGGACTGCTAATGCAACTTTACAGTTACGTTATTGGATTAGAGTAGACTAGGTTATCTAAATTCCCTTAGTAGGTTGGAAGTTATGATGGGCTTTTTCAAGTCTGAATGTTTAATACATTGAAAGTAATATCACTGAATATGGGTCTATTTCTGTACTTTAACTTACAGAAAATGCCAGTACAAAGTGTTGACACCATGGTACCGCTTGTCAGTGACCGCATTACTACCACCATTAACTTTGCCAAGGTTGATGCCAGTCCCGTGGCCCTCTTAACTACTGCCTTGGTAGCTTTATCGTATATGGATAGGTTAGACATGATTCTCCTCCTTAATGTAGATATAGAAATGCNCCAGCCATAGATGTCACAACCAAAGCTCGGGTTAGTTAGAATATTATTTGCCGGACAGCATTACTGGAAGCCAGCCATTCAGCGACCATTTCATCCCTGTCTTGAGATGTACCTACTCTACTGAGATTTCTACCTCTGTCATACAACTGGACAACCGCTATATACAGGCCACTTTGACTCTGCCGAGTCTGTACCTTGATCTTCTCCAGTTGCTTGAGTTCAAAGGTGTCGATAACACCAGCAAAGGAAGGTTGGTCTATCAGTTTTCAAGCCAAATATGCGGTCAAATACCAAAGCATCATAAAGCTCTATAATTGTGTTGCAGCCAAATTTAAACATGAGCATCCTCCTAATTTCAGGCATAAAACAGACAGGCCTAGATCCAGATCTGCCATTGGTTAGTGAAATTTATGGGGTAATTGATCACACTTCAGACAGGGTTATAAGTCTAATTGATGATAGTAACTACAANAGGGATGGATATAGCACCAAGTGTGCTAGGGAAAAGGTATGAGTACGGTATTTACTTAGCTTGTGCTATAGTGGAATAAGATTCTCACAGTGAAAAGGAATTTTATGGTTAAGAGATTAGTTATTGTATTATCTATTCTTGTTGGGTTGGTCAGCATATGTATTAGTGGATGTGAGACCCAAGAACAGGAGGTTAAGAAACTAATAAAAGCATTGCAGCATAAGAATTCACAGGTTCGTCGTGCTGCGGCAAGTAAATTAGGGGAAATAGGGGAAGATGCAAAAGATGCGGTGCCGGCTCTGACAATAGCGTTACAGGATGAGAGTAGGGATGTGCGTACTTCTGCAGCAGGAGCATTAGGAGCTATAGGAAAAAGTGCCATAGACGCTGTGCCTGCTCTAATAAAGACATTACAGAATCCAGAAGTTCGTTGGCATGCGGGAGAGGCATTAACAAAGATAGGGAAAAACGCTGTGCCTGTTCTAATACAAGCATTGCAAAATCCAGAGGTCCGTCAATATATAACAGAGGTATTAGCAAGAATAGGGGAAGATGCAAAAGATGCGGTGCCGGCTCTTATACAAACGTTACAAGATCCAAAGGGAGTTGGTCGTGGTACTATAGCAAAGGCATTAGGGCAAATAGGGGAAGATGCAGTGGATGCGGTACCTGCCCTAATACAACTACTGCGAGATGAAGTTGCAAATGTTCGTAGTCATGCAGCAGAGGCATTAGCAAAGATAGGAATAAGTGCCGTACCCTCTCTAGTACAACTACTGCAGGATGAGGTTGCACATGTTCGTGCTTCTGCGATATGGACATTAGCAAAAATAGGAAAAGATGCGGTACCTGCCCTAATACAAACATTGCAGAATCAAGATATAAGTGTTCGTGGTAATGCGGCTAATGTATTAGGGCAAATAGGAGAAGAAGCAGTGGATGCGGTACCTGCCCTGACACTAGCATTACAAGATCTTGACCCAGAAGTCCATCAATATGTGGCATGGGCATTAGGTATGATAGGAAAGGGAGCAAAAGATGCAGTACCTGTCCTGATACAAGCGCTGAAAGATCCAGAGGTTCGTGATTCTGCAGCAAAAGCATTAAAGAAAATAGGCACACCAAAAGCACTGGAAGCAGTCAAGGCATATGAATTCCTACAATAATATGCTGCACAGGCATGAGGATTGGCCATATCAAGCAGTTAGTCAGCAGGCCGAGACAACTTTTTTGTTTATGACTCTATTAAGGCGAGGCAATCGCCACAATTTCAACCTAAATACAGCTGTTTTATGGTATGTATTCTCTGAGAATTTTATCTTTAAAATTACTGTCCACTCTATTTTCACATCTACACAATATAGTTCGATTTAACTGTCACTGTCTACCTTGAATCATATATCATGGAAAAACCCAAACATAGATAATCCTCGTCACCTTTTTCCCATTGTACGACCAACTTTTGCCCAGCTAAATTTCGACAAAAGTACCTCACTATCCGAACCGCTCGCTATTTTCCTATAGGACCTTGGGGAAACGACAATAGCTCATTCGATCTAAAGAGTCTAAGTATATACTACCAAAGTAGGCCTCTTTTTTTATTTCAACCGGAAGCAGATCATATGCACTTGTACTCTAGTCTTCAACTTTTGACGACTAGACCTCCCTTTACTATTTTCGTTTTTATGAACAATAAATGAGGTGTTTCTCCTCTTTAGATTACAGGGTACAAATCAAACGGTGGTGATCTTATTGATGGAGAAGTTCTAGATTTCGCTAAGGACTAGCTTGCTAAAAACCAATTAAAATGGAGGCAGACAAGTCCAGAAAAGAGGAAAGACATCCAAACGGTTGTTCTGGATAACGTTCAATTCTGACAGAAACGGTTTTGATCGATCAGTTAGGTTCGACCATTGATGCCAATTATAGCTAGAGATCAGTTGATTTGAATCCGCCGAACCACTTGCCCATTACTCTCCCAATAAGTACGTTTACCAGTAATAGCAGGATCGTCCATCCTTGGCTGTATATTCCCGTGGACGTCGACCGCACGGGAAACAACTGTATGCTCGCCAGCGGACGGGTTACCCCAGTCGTAGTGCCAAATTTTCCATGCGTGTTCGGCTTCTTGTGTGAGATCGAAAGTCGCCTTGAGCCAAGGCCCGTTGTCGAGACGAACTTCGACCAACTTGATAGGCCGTCCCCAAGCGGCACCATAAATTCGGTATTTTTCGCCCACACGAGTGACCTTAGCGGCTAGGGATTTGATCTGTGCCTGTCCAACAGACGTCTCCATCCAAACCGATTTTTCATCCCTCTTTTCTTCGCGGATCGTCACGTAATCCCTAGCCATGAAACGCCCCATATAGCGTGTGTCACGAACCTCAATGCGCTTCAACCACTTTACGTTAGCAATACCGTACCAACCTGGGATAATCAACCGTACGGGGAAACCATTACCTTTGGGCAACGGCACGCCATTCATTTCATAGCAAAGGAGATTTTCAGGTCGCATGGCGTCGGCAACAGACAAACTGCGAGCGAAATTCTGGAGCATTTTTATTTTCCTGACTTCCTCTTCCCCTTCATCACTGCCGAAGAAAACCACTTCGATGCCACCCTCTAGTATACCAGCCTCTTTCAAAATGGGGGCTAGAGCTGTCCCTGACCATCTTGCGGTTCCAATGGCACCGGTAAACGTAGGAAAACCGTGATTCCCTGCACATTCCAAAGTGGAAATGACACTCTGCCTTTGTCGCTCTTTTATATCGCTTAACGTCAGGGTCAAGGGGGATTCAACCATGCCGACAATTTCCAGTTTCCAGTCAGCAACACTTACCTCAGGCATATTATAGTGGGATACACGGAAAAATTTATCGTTTGGCGTTATCCAAGAATCAAGATAGTTCCAATCCAATAAATTGGCTTGGGAGGCTGGAGGTCTCGGCGGTTGATCGAGGAATGGTACCAACACCTCCCCTGTCCGACGGGGAAAGGCATAGGACAGTAGCGGTGATTTCAACAACGCCCAACCAACAAGACCAGTAGAAGCCTGCATTAATAATTCCCTACGTGTTATCTGAGAAGATTTCATCGATAAACTCCTGTTCAGTTTTGCCCATTGAAGGCGTTCAGCCAGTGACTTCCAAAATTCGGCCGCCTAAATGTAGTGACGCTCACTCCTTTGGTCAACATGGATATTATCTCTTTTAGTGGATTTCTATCCCAGCTTCCGCACAGATGCGCTGGACATTGGCCGCAGCATGGGGATAGCGGTCATTGCCCAAGTGTTCCAGCAGCATATAACCGTCCGGGTAAAAATCGTGCCACCGCTGAAGAGCAGTAACCATGTCCAGTTCCCCCTCACCAGGAACCTCTTCGTCTATATGTAGGACCAAGCCAGACCTAACACGGATGTCTTTGCAGTGCGCTACGAAAGAAATTGGCCCCATGTAATCAAAAATGTGGTTAAGACGTTCGGTGCTATTGTACACCTGGGACATCGACTGGAAGTGGTTAACATAGTCCATGACGACACCCATTCGCTCAGAACCTACCGCGTCAATGATCTCCTTATTAGTTTCGGGTGAGTCCATGATGGTAAGGGCATGGGTTTCTATAACTACAGTAACACCCTCTAATTCAGCTTTGGCTGCAACCTGTTTCAGGGTTTCGATTAACCGAGCTTTGGACTCAGGCAACAAGTTTTCCTTGCAGGGACTATAAGAGCCAGTTGAGTTAAGGCTACCAGTACGGATCAGACAAGTATGCGCGTTGAGTTCTCGAGCTACCTCAATGCCGCGTCCAATTTTACGAACAGCATAGGTACATACCTTAGTATCGTAGTCGAAGAGGCATTCACCAAAGGCAATACCGAATTGAGGTAGGTTCATGCCAGCTTGAGCAAAGACGGATCGGACTTTTTCGCATTCTGACGTTTGAACATCGAAGAGTTGCTCGCCAACACCATGGAATGCTGCTCCGGTCAGACCCAAGGAACGAATCTCTTGCAGATGTTGAAGAGTAATAGTGTGAAAATTTTGTGGAACCATGCCGCAGACACCAAGTCGCATCACGTCTCCTTTCCGACTGTAAGATATAAAGTTTTGTCAGTCCTAAAAATCCCATCGGCTAATGCACAGTGGGTATTAGCTTTCCCCACGAATCTCGGCACGATCGCTGCAAACCATAAATCTATACTAACTGTCCAAAGAAATTAGTTAACCAAAAGGTTCGGCTATACCCAAGGTTTCTCTTAGCAATTCACTAGACCATCGTCCAAGCATGATTTTAAACGCCTTTGCCGATACAATCAACTCGTTCTTAGAATAACTAAGGAAAAAATCACGTCGCAAGTCACAACTGGCAGCAACACTTATCGCACCGCAGATTTTAATCTCTCCCAATCTCCCAAACTAATCACTAGTTGATTCGCGGCTATAACTACCCCCTCATCACTGACCAACTCCGTCAGAAAAGTAGCCGATGCCTCTGGGCTGGCGCATTCGGCGCGTATCTTGGCCTCGGCCTCTTGCCGCGACTTTCCGTGTCGCTCCGCTGAATCACCTGCGGCCTTAATCTTCATATGGGTGGCCATGTTGGCCGGCAAAGCGACATGAATACGGATATTCAGCGGTTGGAGTTGGGACTCGACGCAGAGCGCAATTCCCTGAACCCCACCCTTACTGGCTGCATAGGCAACTGAGGAGGAACCACCGAAAATCCCAGCCCCTGACGCAAGGAGAACTAATACACCACCACCACTTTTTACCATTAAAGGCACAGCATGCTTAACACAAAAGAAACTTCCCGACAAATTGACCTCGATGACTTCCGCCCATGACTTGGAGCTAAACTGGTCTACCCTTTGGCCCGCGTTCAATAAAATACCAGCACAATTAATCAAAATATCCAGTCGGCCGAAGGTCTTTTCGGTCTGCTCAATCAAACATGCCACCTGGCCTTCCCGCGCGAGATCTACAGCTATGGCACAAGCTATCCTTCCACCATTCGTTATGGTCTTGGCCGTGTCTTCAGCACCATCCAAGTTCACATCGGCGACGATCACCTTCGCCCCGACATCAGCACATTGCAAAGCCGTAGTGCGCCCTAATCCTTCAGCACCACCAGTTACCACTATTACTTTATCTTTGAACGACATACTGTATTCCTTTCAACCCGAAAGGACATCCTTCGTTGCAGTGATGGAACATTCCATTCGCTAGACCTGCTTTAGAAACCGAGTATGACAAATATATCACCCATTGTCAAGTCACTGCGAAACACAACAAAAAGCAATGTGATTTCAAACAACTTTAATCTTTAACAACAGTAAGGTTGAAGATTGAATAGTTTCTACAACCTGAAAGACATTAAATCAGAAGAATGAGGCACATTCTAGCATGACAAGTCATCATTTTATTACAGTATCTCTTGAGATAAATCCTCCAATGAGTATCTAGCTTATACAATAAGCCCTTACCTTTTGGATTCCATCACAATATTTAACCCGACAATAAAACGAATTGAATGAATTTTAAGCGCAAAAAGACTAATTCAAAACAGTGTAACACCATACTAAATCTTAGCATCTATAAGACGGGGACGTAGATAAACTAGGGTATCCACTAATCGACCTATCTTTTGCTATTATGTACTTGCACGATTCATCAACATCGAGATTACTATCTGTGACCCATTTTGTGCCCGATATGGCTCGCGCGAGAATGCTCTAACTGGTTGCAGAACCTTATTACGGGATTAAAGTAAAGTGACGCAAGACTAAACATATACATATCATGGTAAAAATTGGACGATCCCGACCAGCTTAGTTTCCACCGATTAACCAATTTAGTTAATTGAAGGGATGTTAATCTCGATGGAGAATCGTAGTATTGGGTGCTTTTGGACCAATCGAGGCGACCATCACCCGCTTCCTCAGAGATGCTATTCAACGGTATCCGCTGCTCCTCCACAGACATGGGGTGAAGTTGCGGACGATTTCTAGGTCCTGCTGCAAATTTTCCAGTGAATCGATACCACAGGAAAGGAGAATGATAAGGCATACTCATGGCATTGGACGGCACTCAAGTTAAGCGCAGTAGGTCAACATCGTTGGGATAATACCACATAATAAGAACTATTCTGTGATTACTCATTTTGTTAATACAAGTAATGTGAAACAAGATGCTGTAATCCACTACTAACAGGCGAATTGCCAACGAACTTGCCTTTAGTTTTTCTTATAACAGGACTGATCTTTTTGGCACAACTACGTCTAAATTGACAGGGTCCGCCTAAAAAAGATGTAACAATGTTATTAGCAGAGACAAAAGAAACACAAGAACCTAATAAGAAGTAGATACACTATTCAAGGCTAAAGCAAGATAATATGAATATGGCAGAAACAGAACAACAAAACCGGCAAACTAAAATGCTGAAAGGTCCAATTGGTCGTACACTCATTGGCCTTGGTCTCCCAATGGCATTGGGTATTTTAGCCATTATGCTATTCAACATAGTCGATACCATTTATGTAGGACGCTTAGGATCGTCTTATCTGGCTGCTATGAGTTTCACTTTTCCCGTTACCTTTGCCATAATGAGTCTGGCTATGGGACTTAGCATTGGCATCTCTTCTACCATTGCCAGAGCACTAGGTCAGGGGGACCAATCTCGCGTTAAACGATTAACTACTGATGGATTGGCTCTGGCAGTATTAGTAGTTCTCGTTTTTTCCTTGTTGGGCTTGATATTCTTAGATCCTATTTTTAAATCGATTGGAGCTAGTGAAGAAACCCTTCCGCTGATTAAGAGTTACATGGTTACATGGTTTCTAGGGGTTGGGTTGCTGGTGATTCCAATGTTAACCAACGGTGCGATTCGGGCCACTGGTGACACTAAGACACCAGCAATTATCATGCTAATTGCTGGGATGATCAATATCATTGTCGACCCGTTTTTAATTTTTGGCATTGGTCCATTCCCACGCTTGGAGTTGCACGGGGCCGCACTGGCAACTGTTATTTCTTGGCTAGCTACTTTCGCGGCTTCTTTGTGGGTATTAGTCAGACGTGAAAAGATGTTAGCTTTTCCCCTTTTCAGCTTGGAACACACCTTTCAGTCTTGGCAACAGATTTTGTACATCGGTATTCCTGCGACCGTAACCAAAATCTTAAGACCAGTAGCCATGGGGATCATCACCCTTATGATTACTCAAACACAATTGGGAGAGATCGCAGTAGCTGGATACGGCGTCAGTGGACGACTGGAATCGTTAGCTATGGTCGGTATTTTTGGCCTATCCTCAGCCTTAACTCCCTTCATCGGCCAGAATTTTGGTGCTGGGCATTATGGCCGTCTCAGATCGGCTGTCCGGTTTTGTTTCAAGCTTTCCCTAGGTTGGGGTGGAGGTACTTTAGCGCTCTTTTTTATAACTGCCCCTTATATAGCTCCTGTTTTTAATCAAAACCCTCAGGTCATACAGGTAACCGTCTTTTACTTGCACATCTTACCACTGAGCTACGGTGCCTCAGGTATTCTGGAATGTGTGGCTTCTACATTTAATGCCGTTAATAAGCCGCTTCACGCAGCCAGCCTGATTTTTATACAGTTGATTGCTCTTTCCCTTCCTCTAGCTTGGTTAGGGACTAAATTTTACGGTTGGAAAGGTATTTTCATGGGAATTACACTAGCAAACTTCCTGATTGGAGTAATTGCTTATACCTTGTTGCACCGGTTCCTACGGCAACTAGATTAAGACTATGAAAGCAGATTCGATATCTTCGGTCGAGGTTACATGATTCGGCTTATGTTTACTCGCTCAACCTTGCTAGGTCTCCGCCCCGTTTTTTAGCTCACTTGTTCTACACTACGTCAGTTCTACCAATTCTTGAGGAAGATAGCAAACAGTCCTAAAGTCAAGGGAGTGAAGCAAAAGATTGAGAAAAATCAGGTTCAAAAGGCTAAAAAAAGCCTACATCGGTTTGGAAATCTGGGCTTTTCTTCGAGTTTAAGGACTAACGTCATCCAGCACTGTTTAACTTGACCTGTTTACGCTTGACATAATCGGCTACAGAACCTAGATAGATCATATGGAAGATGTATGCTCCTATTACCTCTAAGCATTCGGATGAATAATAACCTTATTTCGCTTAGTTGAAGCCATGACGTCTAAAGCTTGACTAATTTCAGATAGTGGAAATCTATGAGAAATTACCTGCTTGGGATCCACAAGGTCTCGCTGCATCAACCGGATAGCCTGCTGCATAGCCAGCGGATTGGTTCCAAAACTAGCGTCCATTCGAGCTTCAAGAAAGTGTATCAGACCACCATCTAACTTGAACTCTTCTGGTGTGGTAATACCAAATACGTTCCAGCGGGTACCTCGACGAAGCAGACTCACCATCAGTTTTACTGCTTCGATAGGACCAGCGGCTTCAACTACCAGGTCAGGGCCATCCGGCATAATGTCGTATATAGCCTGCTTTGCATCCACTTGCTTAGGATTAACAGTGTGAGTAGCCCCTAACCGCTTAGCCGTTGACAGAGAATAATCACTCAAATCCACTGCTACCAAACGGCCGGCTCCAGCGGCTTTTGCTACCATCAAACAATAAACCCCAATACTCCCCGTACCAATGATAACAACGTCATCTCCTACTTGCATTTCAGATTGGTGTATAATCCCTTTCCATGCTCCACTAACCGGCTCCGTCTGACAGGCGGCATCGAAATCAATCGACGCTGGTTTATGATATACGGTATTTGCACCAGTTAGCGTATACTGTGAGAAGCTACCCGGCCGTACATCATCTGGACCATCCCCACCGGTAGTATACGACTCCTGACAGTAGTGAGTCATGCCCATACGACAATATTGACAGAGCCCACAGTACCCACTCGGTTGGATGATCACGTCATCACCTTCTTTAATATGAGTGACGTGAGATCCAATACCTGCTACGATCCCCGCGGGTTCATGGCCAGGTACCAGCGGAAAATCCACGTTACGACGGATGCCCAGTATGGCCTTGAAGTCGGTAGCACAAAACCCGCAGGATTGAATCTGTATTAGGACTTCACCTGGGCCTGGGTCTGGAATCGGAATATCTTCCAACAAAAGATTATTGAAGTCACGCAATACCGCTGCTAGCATATCCTATTCCATATCAAATGGGCAACAAACCAAGACGATGTGCCCAATAAAATTATATGGGAGTCGTAATTTTCCCCATCATATACTACCAATATCTTCTGCGTCAAATGATTTCTATGTTCCACCATTACGATTACCGAAAGAACCTTGGAGTAACACCATTCTAAAATCCCAAATAAGAACCAAAATACCGTATGTTCAGGAATTTGAAGTTAAATTTCACTACAAAAACCGAATGGCAAACTTAGCATACCAGTTAAGTAAACGAAATTTGTTTTTTTTGTGATTTGTGATAAAATGGCGCCATGATTACAATATAAAGAGGATCGGAATGTTACAAAGAACATTAATAACTAGCACAATGATTTGTTTGTTCCTTTTGGTTAGTATTTCGGGTTTTGCTTGGGATCGTGCCATCGAAGCGGAAAAAGCTGGAAAGGTTGAGGCTCCAATGATTGTTTCTGATGATGCTAAAGCCTCTGGCGGTAAATTCATCTGGATGGAAGGGAAACCTACTACTGGTGGTGGTGGTAAAGGTTGGGCTGAATGGTCCATCAACATACCTAAAGCAGGAACCTATGCCCTATGGGGACACGTTATTGCCTGGGATGGAAACAGTGATTCTTTCTGGGTTACTTGGCAGCCTGCTGATCCTAATGAAGATGCGCAAGTCACAAAGAATGTACAGTTTCGATGGAGCGTAGCCGGTGGACCTGCATGGCACTGGGATCGCATTAATCNCGTGGCTGGAGGACCTGCATGGCACTGGGATCGCATTAATCACTGGNTNGATGCTGGGACATTCGACCGTGAATGGAAATTTAACCAGGCAGGTAAAACAACCTTGCGGATCGCGGTACGGGAAGACGCCGCCATGTTGGATGTCATATTCATTACGGACAATTTATCCGCTGAAGAAGCCGANGCCAAGCCACGTACCCCTAACGCAAGCGATGCTGATGTTCCTGTTGAGGTNAAAGGGAAATTAACCTCGACTTGGGCNCAGATGAAAAACCGATAGCATACCANCTNGTTCGTGTGCCGTTGATTTGTACNAAATTAATGGTACGCTGACACACTAAATTTAGAATACAGAGAGAAGANAAACAGTGAAAAAACTAATTGTTTTTGCCATAATTATCAGCCTTTCCNCCTTCATATCCGTCAATGGAAAGGAGATCGAAATTGCTTTGGAAGCGGAACTNGCACAAAAGATNCAGNANCCTATGATAGTTGATGATGATGACGTGGGAAAGAATGCATCCAACGATAAGTTCATNTGGATGGAAGGGNAGCCTGCTACTGGTGGTGGTGGTANAGGTTGGGCTGAGTTCATCATCAATTTACCTGAATCAGGAACCTATGCCCTGTGGGGACACGTTACTGCCTGGGATGGNAACAGCGATTCTTTCTGGGTTACTTGGCAGCCTGCTGATCCTAATGAAGATGCNCAAGTCACAAAGAATGTACAGTTCCGATGGGGCGTGGCTGGTGGACCTGTGTGGCANTGGGATCGNATTAACCATTGGCTGGATGCCGGAACATTTGACCGTGAATGGAAATTCNAGGAAAAAGGAGANACCNTTTTNCGGATANCTGTCCGGGAAGATGCCACCATGTTGGATGCAATTTTTGTAACTTCCAACGAGAAGGCTAAAACCCCAAACGAAGCTAACGTTCGACTNCCAACNAAAAAAGATATCAAGATACAAATTGAAGGACTTGCGGTAAATCAAAGAGGNAAAATCACCNCCACTTGGGCTGGGATTAAATCTTTGCCATAGTAAAGGCATTCTAATATAATATTGTTATCAGTAGTTATTGTTCNATTGAAGGAGATGGCAATATTATGTCAATAAAACCGGAACGGGTTTTTGTCCTTGGTATTGANGGCGCTATGGGAAGTGCGGTACGTGATGGCAAAACCCCTAATATCGATGCTTTAGTGGTTGATGGCACAGTTAGCTATTCNGCCCAAGCAGTTTTACCCTCTGCCAGCTACCAGAATTGGGGAGCTCTCCTACACGGAGTAGGGGCAGAAAAACATGGGATTGACGGTGGAAATCCAATTTCCGAAGANGTTCCATGGCCCTCCTACCTCAAGGTATTACAAAAANCATATCCNCACATGACATGTGCTTTATTCAGTTGCTGGAATCCGATCAACCAACATATAATTGAAAAATCGATCGAAGCACACCGCGTTTCATTGCCGGATCCNGAACTTGCGGTTTCTGCAGCAGACTATATTCGACAACATGTTCCGGATCTCTTTTTTATGCAGTTTGATTTGGTTGATGCTGCTGGTCATGCACATGGATACGGCTCTNAGAAATATTTCGAGCAAATTGAGATTAATGATTCCGAAATTGGTCAGNTCATTGATGCAATCAAGGATGCTGGGGTTTACNAAGACAGCCTGATTATGATTATCTCCGATCATGGAGGAATTGGAACTGGNCATGGTGGCGATGAACCAGAATGCTTGGACATTTTCTGGAGTGCNCGTGGCCCTGGAATTGCCCAAGGAGTTGANCTCGGCAGTCAAATCTCAATTAAAGATACACCGGCAATTATCCTCTATACCTTTGGCNTTCCAATACCAGATGGATATGATAGCGTCATCACCGAAGAAATTTTCGCCAAAGAACTCTAATTGAAAAAGGAAAAACGACACTAGTCCTCGGGGCCAGAATCTTGCGTATTTTGGTTTCTTTAGTTTTTATATTTTGTTTTTGATCTAATTAATAAATGCAGGAGTTAAAATGAAATCCAAAGAACCNATCTTACTTACTGACGAGCAAATGCAGAATTTCATTGTCAACGGATACATCGTTTTCAAAACGGATCTGCCAACAACCTTCCATCAGGAGATCTTTGAGAAAACCGAACGAGTTTTTGAAGAAGAAGGCAATCCTGGTAATAATCTTTTGCCTCGTCTGCCAGAGATTCAGGAGATTTTTGACCATCCTCGCGTTGATGGTGCGCTAACCAGTATTATGGGTAAGAATTACCTGATGCATGCACACCGTCATTGCCATTATAATCCACCGAAAAGTGGTGGACAAGGAATGCACAAAGACAGTTGGGCGAAATTCCATCATCACACGAGATGGGCAATGGTCTTATACTATCCTCAGGACACACCACCCGAAATTGGTCCCACTGCAGTGGTTCCAGGTAGCCAATACTATAATACCAAAGCCGCCGATGGTAGCGAAGTTCAACTGCATGGAGAAGCTGGTACTATCACTATTGTTCACTATGATCTCTGGCATCGCGCCACACCAAATTTGACTGACGATAAAAAGCGTTTCATGATGAAATTTCTCTTTACACGTATGGAAGAGCCAGAGGAACCAAGTTGGGAGAACAAAACGGACCAGTGGTTATCTGACAAGGACAATCCTGATTACCCCATGTGGCACGAAATATGGAACTGGCATCGTGGAGAGCCAAAACCAATAACAACGAACCATCAGCAACCTATTAGCGATCTTATTGAAGACCTACAAAGTGAAGACGAGTCTACCTGCCTCAGGTCAGCCTACGCTCTCGGTGCACATGGTCAACCGGCGATCCCACATTTAATCGATACTCTGAAAAATGAGTCAAAAACTGTACGCCAGAATGTCACTTATGCGCTTAGTTCAATGAATCAAATCGCTGTCCCAGAACTAATTGAAGCGGCTAAAGATACAAACGCAAACGTACGTGCCGGNGTGGCAGACGCTCTTGGCGACATCAGTTTAAACGCGCAAGATGCAACTTCAGTACTAATTGATACCGCAATGGATTCCGATACAACTGTTCGTCAATTATCAACTGATGCATTGGGACTAGTTAGTCAAAAATCTTCTGCTGCAGTCCCCGTACTAATCGACAATCTAAAGGATTCGGATGACTGGGTTCGCCGAAATGCATCACTTGCTTTGGCTAGACTTGGGCCACATGCAAAAGAAGCAGTTCCTGATTTGAAATTAGCACTAAAGGATGAGAATCGCTATGTTTGTGCCAATTCTCTGGAAGCAATGAAGCGTATCAATACCCCCGAGTCGGAAACCGCAGTGCTTGACTTTCTAATCGCTTCACGCTGGTGTCCAATTACGACCNAAAAAAGCACCTTTTAAAAGCAGACAAAATAATCGGTTAGTGCCCTGCGATACAATTCCCAGTTTCCTCTGTGAACTCAAGCAAGCACTAATGATAGAATCATGGTGTCACACACATTCNAATGTTCTTTGACAGTACGCTCGCTTGGGTAATATCTTCCCAAAACGACACGGTAGCAGTCGAATTAGCCTCATTATGATGGAGCAAAGTTTCAATTCCCCCTCTTTTAGACCAATCAAAAAGGGGAAACAGAAACCGAGTAAACGAAGATCCATCTTCTATAGAAATATTAGGTAACATCTCCCAAGCGAGAAGGCAACCTAGGCTAACAAGTTGCTGGTGCGCTATTTGTAAATTTGACCGTAGAGGCGTTTTTGATTATCCGGTCTGAATGCCCACGTAAGTCGTCCTCCTCAGATTTCGAGCGCATGTCTTCCACAGTCTAAATCTCCTGTCTTACTAAGCTAATTCAGACCTGAATACTATTNATTTAACATGTTTATGGAGTCAAAACTTGAATTTGTTCCCAATCCATGAATTTGTAATTGTAATTTAAAAAAACAACTTGCCAGGAGTGTAGAAATTGGTTGAACTCAGCCTACGTTATTGTGTAATTTTTATCTTAGATAGAAAGGTTCAAGTTTGAAATTCAAAAGACTGTTTGGTATCGCGATCATCGTCATAACAACATATCTTGCTACAGATCAGGTTAATGGACAATCTGTAGGCAAAGGGAAAATCGTTTTCACTACTCGGAAACCATTTCGAAATCTTAATGGTTTTCGGATTACAACCGAAACACGTCGAGGTAAAAACCGAAAGAGTCTACTGAATTGGTGGCAATTTTATGCTTACAATATCTGCTCTATCAATCCAGATGGCACAGATTTGAAACAACTAACCGATAATGGTACTAGCCGCAAACCACGTTGGTCNCCCAACGGAAATTGGATTGCATACATCTCTGGTTTGGATTTAAAAGAATCTCTGGTCGTAATGAAACCAGATGGCACAATCCATAAAGAATTGCTGAAGCGACAGTANCGAATAATCGACTTTTG
The DNA here is from genome assembly GCA_002729415.1 of Candidatus Poribacteria bacterium. Taxonomy (GTDB): domain Bacteria; phylum Poribacteria; class WGA-4E; order WGA-4E; family UBA9662; genus UBA9662. The sequence goes on from PBXZ01000044.1 coordinate 17,143, forward strand.
GTGGTCACCCGATAGCCAGAANATCCTAGTTGCAGTGGAAATAGACAGACCAGTTGACCCAANAGAGAATNTTGTTGTTACACTTGAAGGAGATAAGAAAGGTCGAAGACGGATGCCAAGATGGACTGAAGGATGGTACCATTGGAATCCAAACTCTGAAGTGATCAACCCAAAACGAAAGCTTATTGAAGCACTTCCTAAAGAAGTCAGTTGGCCCGAATGGTCACCNGATGGACATTGGATTTCATTCGTAACTGACAANTTACTCATGATCGCTGAAGTGGAGACAACAAGTGCCACAGGTCGATGGTTNCAACAACGTTCNGAACCTANATGCCAAAATATTGAGGANTGGTCNCCATCTGGAGATCGCATTCTTTTTTACACTANCGGAGAAATATGTGTTGCTTCCATTAATCAAGGGAAATTTNNGGAGGTTGTTAATCTAAGTATGATGCCNGGTTGGGATGCCACATGGGNTCCTGAGGGAAAAAGAGTAGCATTTATATCNCGTGANCAAAAACAACGCCGAGTAAACCAAATATTTGTTATGGATGCTTTTACAGGCCAAGTTGATCAAATTACCTTCACNAATTATGACCATTTTGATCCTCACTGGAAATAATATGGCCTTACNNCGAGAAAAACGANTACGNNCCTAACCACGANGAAAAACAGACAACGATTAGCATCTATTAATTAATAAAGATTTTATGNCAAGGAACATTACACAACATCTGGAAAATTTTAAGCGTGACGGATTAACCATCTTNGAGANTCAACTCGATGTAACCGTACTCGANCAATGGCNATCCATTTTCAAAAAAGAGTTAGAACAGAACAAGAANNATCCCCCAAAAGGCAATCGNCACGATACTTATCAGCTAATTGAAAAGTATCCAAATNTTGCTCTCTCTTTTGTGTCCAATNCAGAGGTATTGGACTTTCTCGAACTTCTGANAGGACCGTTTGTCAGCTTGGAAGCTATGGCTTTCGCTGCCACCTATCCAACCACACTAGAAGAAGCTATTAAAGGTATCGGGTGGCATCGAGACATGTGGGCTTCCATAGGTCGAACCAACGATTATCTACCACCCAACGCTGTCAATGTATTAAACTATTTCCCCGACATCAATCCCGAAATTGGAGCTTTTCGTTTCATCCCAGGGTCACATCGGAAATCCATTTTCGTCGACCCTGAAATGAAACGTCAACCCCACCCTGAAGAACAATTGGTCTATCCAAAATCCGGCGATACGCTATTTGTCCATAGCGGGCTTCTCCATTCGGGGACGGGTAATCATAGTGGCGAGATTCGTTATTTTGTCTCCCGGTTTTACGCCAAATGCTGGTATCCTCGACGGGAACAGACAGACATTCCAGCTATTCAATCCTTCATTGGCGAAGCTGAATCAAAACGAGANCGTCGGTTGATGCGTCTGTTCGGGAAAGACGATCTCTTATTNTCACGTGCGGGGCGAAGTGGAACCNGCCCTGAAGCAGAAATATGGCAAAAGTGGATTGAAGAAGATCGACAATACAAATCAGCTATAGANTAGAATTAAGAAATCNAAAACCGAAACNAAATCNACGCATACACCCAGTACGAAACAAATCCNAAACTCTCCAATGCTCAAGATCAAAGTTTTGAAACCAACAAACTCCCCCCTAACAGAACCANCCAAATGGNCTTNTTATTTCAAGGTCTGAGANAAGATNCNAGTAATGAATNGGTCTTAGCATTCTNAATAAAGTTCTGTGGCTCACTTATTCGAGATTGNTCTTAAAAAGGCTAGCANTCTTTGGTTNTTGNAGTAAAAANCGGCGATAACGATTGTCTCCTTCCAAGAANACCTTCAANCAAGAAATAGCCAGACGACCAACTTCACCATTTCCACCCAAGGGACTATTTGCTACCCGATGTTTGCCCTNTGTTACTTCAAATATCAGCTTGGGTGTCGATTCTGGAGTATTTTTGGNAANGGATGAGCCCATNGTACGAGGAAGGTGCCAGCCAGTCATTTTGACNACTCAAANTCAGCAATGGTACTGGATGGTCAAATTGGCCATTCGGCTNCCAAGGNNAGAGGGCAACCACCGCTCGCAAGGTCGGATCTTCTACTGCNGCCAACTGCGCNCCACCTCCTCCCATAGACCAACCACTNNCCCTATTCGATCCAGNTCCAACCNCCCTTCTAACNGTNAGCTAGAGCNAGTATGTTCAGCTCGCAAAGATACAATTGCANCTAATAGCGCCGCNGCCCTGCCTGCTGGCTGTTCTAGANGGTGGTTAGTCCCAATGGTCATGGNAACAATACCATGCGNAGCATAGAAGGGGCCCCANTCTTGAATCGAACNTTNCGGANTAAGNCNNNNCCTAGNNNCANTNNNGTTACTACTAATNTNCCACNNCCCTGATCTCTANTTAGCACAACTGCCTGAAAAAGGNTTTCCAATTTACTCTGGCAGGTGCAGGTGTTATAGTGTTACCTTTCAGTTTAGATCCCATCGATTTATTAGTTCATTTATCAGGAAGTAATCTATGGCTTGGTCAACTCCCCTTTCCTTGACAAAATTTTGTCAAAAAACTTTACCCTTATTGAACCACCAAGTGAAAGAAAGCCGATTAATGCAAACAGTAGCCACGATCATCGAAACCGATCAGTGGAATTCCTTTGATCACTTCCATGATACTACGAAGACATTGGTTCGTTATTACCAAGACGCTGACGTCGATGTAGAAGTCACTTCCTTACCCACTGGAGGAAAAATAGGCTCGGGTCGCTGGATTATTCACCAAGCAGCTAACGTTAAAAAGGCAACAGTAGACATCATCGCTCCGGTGGACCAACGGTTGCTGGATTACCACGAAAACCCATGGCATCTCATTCAGTGGAGCGGTTCCACTCCTACCAAAGGCATAGAGAGCCAGATAGTCATAATAAATTCACGGAAAGAACTCGACCGAACCCCTGCCAGAGGGTTGGCAGGCAAGATGATCCTGACAGACCTCAACCCTCGCTACCACCTACGGAAATTGATTAGCACAGGGGCTGTTGGCGTCATAACCGATCGACCGATTCCTAACTTACCCGAAGCCGTTGGCTGGACTAAATTTGGTTGGGGAGGCATTCCCATTGGTGTAACAGGCGACCAACAAGATTTTGTAGGGTTAGTAATTTCAAAAACACAAGGTATTGAGTTGCGTCAATTGCTCCAGAAGCACGACAAAGTAGCGGTACGCACTCAAGTCGATATTGATCGATACGATGGTTCACACGATGTGGTCAGTGGAATCATCCGTGGTGCTGACGATCCGCAAGATGAGCTCTGGGTTTTGGCTCACAGCGCAGAACCCGGGGCACATGATAATGCTTCAGGAGTAGCTTTGTGCGTTGAAGTTGCTCGAATAGTAACAGAATTGATCGCTCAAAAACAACTGCCGCGACCTAAGCGGAGTATCCGTTTCCTTAACGCTTATGAATGCTATGGTTTCTTTAAATACCTTGAAGATACCAGACGCCTTCAGACACCACTTGCCGGCGTGGTTGTAGACACTATCGGATCAAAAGCTAAGGTCTGTAACAGCAGGTTGGAATGGCACGCTACGATTCCAATGTCAGCTGGTTTCGTTAATCGGGTGGGTGAAGCTATCATTAACGCAACCCTTAACCTGAGCAATCCAGGATACCACCTTTATTTGGAACCGTTTGTTTCAACATCCGACACACTAATTGGCGATCCGAAGTATGGGTTCCCCGCTCCTTGGCTAACTACCCACCATCAGGCGAAAAACGTAGGATTTGATGCCTACCATTCTTCAGCCGACACCATCAACTTAATTGATCCAAAGGGATTAGCTACTTGTGTAACTGCTATGGCAGGATATCTTTGTTATTTGGCTGATGCAGGCAGTCAAGAAGTGATTGAGTTGACAACAGCAGAAACCGATTGGACAATTAACCAACTACAGAAATCACCTAAAAAATCAGCAGCCAAAGTAAATTATATTCGCCATGGTCACCAAGAAACAGTTAATCGCCTGAAACGCTGGATGTGGGGAGGAGATCGGAAAGAGATCCTTGAGCACTTGGGAAATTGCCAACTTCAAGTACAAGAAACGGCCTCAAGTATTACATCTCGACCTGTTACCTTCAGAAAAGTAAAGATTCAGAAAGAAGACATTGATGGCCAAGTCTATCCACATCGGACAGTATTACTCTCACCAGATTGGGGAAATAACACCAATTCAGAAATACGATTAAAAATGGAGAAGTCTCGCCTGAAACCTTGGGCGCTATTCTGGGCGGATAGCGACAGATCCCTAAAAGAGATTTCTGACATACTCTCAATTGAATACAGTGAAAAAGTTACCTTGAGACAAGTGACGAGTTTCTTTGAAGCCCACCAAGAACTTGGGTACGTCAAATTAATCAAAGCCAAAGACAGAATCTCAAAATCGCAGTTAGTTTCCGACTTGCATCGACTCGGCCTAGAACCGGGCATGGACCTGATGGTCCACAGTGCGTTATCTAAGATCGGTTATCCTATCGGTGGAGCAAATACAGTTGTTGAAGCTTTGCTAGAAGCAATCGGTGATGAAGGAACTTTAATGATGCCATCATTTAATCATCGGAGTGCTCAGGTGTTTAATTCGATGACTACCCCAACTACCAACGGTGCTATTCCAGATGCAATGTGGAGGAGGTCAGAGGCGGTGCGCAGCCTTCATCCAACCCATGCCATAGCTGCCATTGGTCCTAAAGCAGCAGAATATTGTGAGAACCACTTTGAAAACGGCATCTGGACCGAAAACAGTCCAATCAGTAGGCTCATCCACGGTAATGGATATATATTGGTTTTGGGTGTTACACATGAATTCAGTACCGCCTATCATGTGGCCGAAGTATCAATGCCATGTGGTTGTATTGATCCTTTCGGCAATACTGATCGCATAGTAACATTGGATGGTACAGTGGCAGAAGTTAGGGGATTGGCTTTTCGTGCCGGAGTTTGTCCTATCCCACCAGCTGAACTTGATACCGCTCTTAACAACCTTGGCTTACAACAACAGGGTAAAGTAGGGAAGGCTGACGCAGCCTTAGTTAAAGCTTTTGACCTCTGGGAAATCCGACGCCAGCACTTGAAAGAAGCATGTCCAAATTGTACCATCAAGCCGAGCATTCGCAAATGACAAAATCCTGTCTAATTCAGCGCAGGTTTAATCTTTCAATTCATTACAGTAGGAACAGACTCTAACCATCGGTTGACTACTTACGACCTCCGACTTTGAAAGAATATAGTCTTCCTTACTAGTAACACAATTCGGATTTTTACACTGTTGTGAATCTTCCATAATCTCTTGTTCCGGTGGTTTGGTCAAAACCAAATGTTCTAATCCTAATAGGCTGACCATTAATGCCATTCTTACCGGTACCCCATTCGCTGATTGTTCAAAATAGGCGGCTCGTGGATCGCCATCCAATTCATAAGTTAATTCGTTAACACGTGGTAGTGGATGCATAATCATAGATGACGATTTTGCATTTTCCATGATTGTTGAGTTCAATTGGTAGGCTTTCTGTGCCGACTGCAGATCAATTTCCGGTGGAAGTCGCTCTGCTTGCAACCGATTGACGTAGATTACGTCGAGATTGCCGATAACATCGGAAATTCGATCTGCAGTCGTGGGTTCAGCGTCATAAACATATTTCAACTTGGTGAGAACCCATTCTGGCATTTGAAACCCTGGAGGAGCAATATGAACCAATTTCCCTCCAAATCTAGCAACTCCAATAGCTAGAGAATGCGCGGCACGACTGTATCGAAGATCTCCACAGATACCAATCGTTTTTTTCTGGATATTTCCTTGTCGTTTTATCATCGTATAGAGGTCAATCAGCCCTTGAGTAGGGTGACTGTGTCCACCATCACCACAGTTTATAACCGGGACTTGTGCATATTCTGCCATCACACGTGCTGAACCAGCCCAATTGTGCCGAATAGTAATGAGATCAGCATAATTAGCAACCATCCGTGCGGTGTCTGCAATGGTCTCGCCTTTGGCGATTGAGGAAGAGGTCGGGTCAGTAAACCCCAATGCACGGCCATCAAGACGGCTGATCGCGCTTTCGAAAGACAGTCGGGTCCGTGTACTGGGTTCGAAAAACAGAGTGGCTAAAATCTTCCCTTTACAGAAACCCGCCCAGGTAGCAGGTTGCTCTTTCATTTGGTCAGCCAATCGAAAAATTTGTTCAATCTCAAAATTTGATAGATCATCAAGTGTAATAAAATCTCTCATGCTACAACCTCCAAACTACCAACCAGTTTTTGAAGCGAACCTATCTGGTGTTGATTCAAATATTCCCGAATTCCGGACACAATATCAATTGAGGCACTGGGATTGACGAAATTGGCTGTACCAACCGCAACAGCTGATGCTCCTGCCACAAAAAATTCGATGGCATCCTCCGCTTTCATAATACCGCCCATGCCGATGATCGGGATTTTTACCGTATTGTAAACTTGCCACACCACTCTCAAAGCTACTGGTTTAATCGCTGGACCAGATAGTCCCGCGACCACATTTGCAATCAGTGGTTTCCGAGTCTTAATGTCAATCCCCATACCAAGTAACGTATTAATAGCCGAGAGTCCATCTGCACCTGCGTCCTCCGCTGCTACCGCGATTTCGGTAACATCAGTTACATTAGGCGATAACTTTACCAATAACGGCAGATCAGTCTTTTCACGAACACGCTGGACAAGTTGGTATGTCAGATTGGGATCAACACCAAAACTCATTCCCCCACAATTCAGATTCGGACAGGAAATGTTAAGCTCAATAGATGCTATATTTCCTGCCTCGGACAATTTCTCAACAACTTCGACATACTCTTCTTCCATCTTGCCGCAGACATTAACGATTACAGGGACATCAAAGGAACTGAGGTAAGGCAACTTTTCATCGATAAAACGTTCCACACCGACATTCTGCAACCCAATTGAATTCAGCATTCCCTGAGGCGTTTCTGCAATACGCGGCATTTCATTACCCATCCATGGGACATTGGTAATACCCTTGACTACGATAGCACCAAGTTGATTTAAATCAACAAAATCAGTATATTCATTTCCGTATCCAAACGTCCCCGAGGCTGTCATAATCGGTGTTTTCATCTTGATACCACTAATATTAACAGCTATGGAGATACCGTTTTCTACCACTATAACTCACCTTTTGAATTCGGTTTGCTTCTTAATGATTTAAAGACTCGGCTGGGGTAACGTTACTGATGCGTTTCAAAGCTGATGCCGCATAGGCACGAACAATCGGTTCTTCATCCAATAGAGTTTTTTTGAGGTTGGCAACAGCATCTTTGGCTTCAAGTTTCCCAAGTGCTTCCACAGCACCTATCCTAACACGACTATCACGGTCTTTAAGTAATTTAATTAGACCTTGAATCGAGGATTGAGCCCCAATATCTCCCAAAATGGCAGCAGCCTGATACCGGACTTCATTATCTTGATCTTCTAGCCTGCCTATCAAATTAGGGATAAGCAAATCGATTTCTTCTTTAAACCTGCCCAATGCTTGCACTGCATTTTTTCGAACATATGGACTTTCGTCAGTCAGTAGATGTTTCAGGTTTGACATTGCAGAAACAGCATGAATCTGACCTAGCGCGAGCGCCGCATTCCCACGTACAGACCCATTTGGGTCCCGCAACAAATTAACCAACATAGAAATCACGTCAACAGTAGCATTGCCGATTTCACCTATCGCCTCAATTGCTTCTGCACGAACCAACCAATTTGGATGCTGTACTAACTCGATTAGTATCGGAACTGCAGAACCTGCATCCTGACCAATACGACTGAGTATCTGAATTGAGGAAATAGTTACTTGAGTATCTGCAGTGAAACCAATGCCTTGCAAAAGGGAAACAATGAAGATAACAGCATCTTCACCAATCCTGACTAGCAAATCAAATGCAATTTCGCTAACACCCTTTTCTGATGATTGCAAGGCAGGAATTACCTGCGATATGATGTCATCACCCAATAACGATGGCTGAATTTCATAAAGCTTAGAAGCAATTTGAGTCCGCAAATCTAGATCGTTAACTTTAAAACTCTCAAGCAGGACAGGAACAACCATTCTTTTTGTTGAAGGATCAATCTTATACAATGCTGAAGCGACTTGAAACCGGACCTTTGGGTCGTCATTCTCTAGTTTTGCCTGTAAAATAGGCACCGCAACAGTTGCTTCTAGCCCAAGCAGGCTGAGACTTTCAACTATCTCTACCAAATTCTTGATGTCTGTTTTTTCCAATGTACGAACCAAGACAGCTGAAATCGGCTCGTTCGAACCAGCGAGGACCAAATCCACTGGGCGAATTTCAGCTCCTTCGTGCAACATGCCGTGATTACCGTAAACGGAACGATCAATTGGACTCCCATCGTCAAAATTCCAATATCCAACCAATCCAGTTTCATCACCTTTGAGGCGTTTCTGCATCGCCGCTTTTATCTGACCAGGAGATCGTGTGACGCTCCAAAGCCGAACTTCATCAATCATTCCACTCCAACGAAAATTTTCATCATTATCCTGAAATCTTCCAATGCTAAGACTGTTAGATGGATCATAATCAATTCCGTCTGATTCAACTGCTTGTTCACCTTTTTCTTCTCCATCAACATACAGTCGCATTTTCTGACCATCATAAGTTGCAGCAACATGATGCCAGTGTTTGAGTGTTATCGTATCAGGAGCAGTGGGCAAAAGAGCGCCATAACCATTTGGAACAAATTCAAACATCAATCCACTCTTCCCATCTGACATTAAAGCGTATCCACCTTCATCGCTTCCACTATCCCAGACACAAGAAAAAATGCCGGACCACACAGGTACAAGCTTTTCCTGATAAATCCAAGCTTCTAGCGTGATCTGCTTATTCTTAATCTTAAAGTGATCTTTTTCCTGAAGGTCGACGTAACCTCCATTGACTAGAAGAGCCTTATTGTCTAGAGCAACTGTCGACGGTAAGCTATTTGATATAATAAATAGTGCAACCAGAGACTTTAACGACCCAAAAAAAACGACTGAAACTAAACTCACTGCACATCAACTCGTGTTTTTAGTTCAATTACTTGGCCAGTGTTCGATGATTCAATTCCGGCCAGCATAATCTCAGTCACATGACGTGCTGCATAAGCGTTTGACAGTGGTGGCTGTGTTCCTTCACGAATATGTTGAGCAAAATGTTCATGCATTCCTCCCGGATTACTGTCTGCACAATCAATTGCCTTAACGTCAACTGGTGCATGTTCACGCGTATAAGATGTCGGAGTGAACTGGCTCAATGCTGCTCCGTCTTTTCCGGGGAAGGTGAACTTCCCTGCTGTGCCATGTATGCTACCTTCAGAAGTGCGAGACGGATCACACCAACTGGTCTCAGCGGTGACAATTCCACCTTCCTCTGTTTCCAACACCAGCGTGGCTACATCCTCAAGATCCGTAGGCTTATCAAAGGTAGAAACAAAACCAGTAAGACGCTTAAACGTACCAAGTATGGCCACGAGATTCGATATACCATACACCCCCATGTCAAAAAGGGCCCCAACGCTAGCCCGTTTTGAATCGAAAAACCACAGATCATCAGACTTTTCACCAAACAGGTCTCGAATTTCAGCGTAGTATATCTCTGGTCCACCATGACTAGACCTCCACCTAGCACCCGAAACCCTGCCGATATCACCATCAGCAATAAGTTGCCTGGCTTTGTAAACTGGGGCACCAAAATGTGGTAAGCACATAACTGTACGATCACTTTTTTTTACCGCATCTACAAAATTGTTTGCCTCTGTCATATCACCACAGAGTGGTTTTTGCATTAACACATGTTTACCCGCTTCTATGGCCTTTATTCCCCAAGATACATGTTGTGGGTGTGGCGTCCCAACAATAATTCCCTGGATAGAATCATCTGAAACAATGGCTTCATAGTCTTGTGTNNAACTGTGNANTNCNNAATCATCTCCTCCTNCANTNTCANGTAAATNTAANCGNNGNNCANTNNCTNCNGCTCCAATAACTGNNANNTCNNAATNNTNNCCNNNTGCANTNTCNNNTNANTNTNATGANNGNNAACTAATNNNTNNTGNNNCAANAATNGNCNNGNNTAATNNNGCNNANNNGNNNCTCNCCTTATNTNTATGAANGAAAACTCCATGGATTAACTNCTGAAAAAAACGAGGCTGATTGGTTAGCTCGTAGCCNATCTTAATTTTGCAANCAATCACCCTCGAAGTCAATTTCCTGACACCAAGGANTGCGNGGTTAGGATATAGTAACAACNGGTTCGTTNCACAANCCATCCACTTAAAATTGCAGANGAAAGNCCCAACTCAATACTGGGGATCGCGNCCANCAATGGGANATCATAANAATGANATCAAAAGGNNCAAAATAAGCAATATTGAAGTNTACCAANCCAATCCCTTCATCAAGGGGTGATTTCCAAGCTAAAATCTACAGAACTACAGAAATTATTGCAAGCTGAATTTNGATTAGCATTTATTCAAANTCATGTTTATCCTAACTNTCATTCCCNNNATTTANGCAGANACTATAATCCNTGGTNAGGTTCGTTAATTTTATAACCTACAGGCNNTCTGTATGCTTATGTTCAATAANATTATATTCATCCTCNCTTTGAGGAACAAGTCGACGAAAATCAGCCCCCGAAGGGTTTTGGAANACTTTTAAGTCAAACTCCGGCGCNACTGCCAATAAGTGGTCGAAAATATCAGCTTGAATGCCTTCATAATTAGCCCAAATCGTATCTTTACTAAACACATAGACCTCAATTGGCAAACCGTGCTCCGTTGGAGCTAAATGTCGTACCAGAAAAGTCATCTCCTGATTAATCATCAGATGATGTCTCAAGTAAGCTACGGTATAAGCGCGAAACGTGCCCACATTGGTTAACCTTCTTCCATTAACTAAACTGGCATNATCAACTTCATTTTCGTCGTTGTAANCAGAAAGTTCGTCCTTTTTGATTTGGATGTAGTCCGAAATATACTGAATTTTGGAAAACCGATTCAGCATGTCCCCGTCACAAAACTTAATGGTTGAAATATCAATGTTAATAGTCCGTTTGATTCGTCGACCTCCCGATTCTTGCATTCCACGCCAATTCTTGAATGATTCTCCAATTAGCGCATAGGTCGGAATGGTCGTAATAGTTTTATCCCAATTTTGTACTTTGACAGTAGTCAACGCAATTTCGATGACATCCCCATCAGCACCATATTTAGGCATCTCTATCCAATCACCTTTAGCTACCATTTGGTTGGCAATTAGCTGGATACCTGCAACAAAACCAAGGATTGAATCTCGGAAAACCAGCAAGAGTAACGCACCTAAGGCGCTCAGGCCACTGAACAGATACAAAGGCGTTTTATTCAGAACTAGCGAGACAATGAAGATCCCACAGACGAAATAAGCAACGATTTTAACTACCTGTACAGAGGCTTTTAGTGGAATATCCTGCGAGGTCCTAGAAGAACTATAAACAGTCAAAAACACATCAAGTAACGAACTAACAACAAGAGTGCCCGCCAGTGTGATACAAACCATACTGATGTTTCTAGTCAACTGGATGACGGTGCTATAACCACTCAATAGATGAGGCAAAGCAGCGTAGAAAACACAGGCAAAAAAGAAAAGTGCAAGACGTTTCGCAAGCCTATGTTTATTAAAATCCAAATCCTCTTTAATAACCCCGGCTAATAGCCGGTCGAACGTAGCATGAATGAATCTTCGACTAACCGAATACAACACCGGGTACAATATAATCAATATAACAATGCCGAAAATCCGTCCGGCCAGTCCAAACTGTGCGCCAATATCAAGCGCTAATTTCGGCCAATCTTCAATTAACTTATCCATAAGATTCTACCAATTTCATGAACATCGTCAGGTCAGATAGTAACGGAACGGATCATTAATCTTCAATGTGTTTCTTCTCATAACAGCCCAGGTTACTGATCCCAATCAACAATAATCTTTAGACTGTCAGAATCAGATGCACGGGCAATAGCTTCATCCAGCTTGGTATGTTGAAAGTGTTCTGTATCATTCGTCATCAGTCCGATCTTTGGCAAGCGACCTTCAGTCAAGAACTGATGTGCTAAACGAATACCATGCATACTAGAGCCGTGGGTAGCTTGATAACATTGCAGACGGTAGTGGATATCGTTGTTAAGATCAACTTGATGTGGAATTTTTGGCTTACCTGATGCACCTTTGACACCTGCGTGACCATCAAGTACTGTTCCGTACCCCATCAGATTAGGTGCCAACTCATAGGCTTCTCGGCATGGGGCATTGACCATCAGGAAGTGAGGTTCATTGAATGGTTGACAGGCTTTGAAAACATTATCCACTACCTGTTCATCCCAACGAATCCCTATTACGTTATCGTCACCAAAGTCGTTCATCACTCGCTCAAGCCGTGCTTGTCCCCGATTAATGACAATGATCTTTCGGGCGTTCATCGCCTGTGCGCATTGCAAAGCGTAGGTGCTCTGCGATCCCGCTCCAATGAGTACTACAATTCGGTTTTCGATACAATTATTGACACGCGTCATGCCTTCGAGACAACAGGCTAACGGCTCCAATTGGCAAGCGTAACTTGGATCAAAATCCTNGGGGAACTTAACAATGGGACCNAGTTTAACNAACCANTCNGGTAGAATNGCATATAAGCGTGCAAAGCCTGGAAACTCATGGCCTGTTGCCTGAGTATTCGGACAACTAGTCCAGTCTCCAGTACCATTGGTTCCACAGTAAATGCAAGCTAGATCGCCNCATGGAATGTCGCACCCTAATCCAACGAGGTCACCCTGAACATANNCTTCAACNCCATCACCAACTGCGTCGACNACACAACAGGCTTCATGGAAGAGAATCGCAGGCCANTGCTTGATCCTCGGNAGACCCTGCTGATNTATGACAACGTCTGACTGGCAAACCGACGTCTTAAGGGTACGTAAACGAATTTCACCNGACCCCGGNTCAGGCATTAATTCGGTGGTAGCGGTGAAGTTACCACCAGGTTGATCAAGAAAATAGGTTAAATTTTTCATNGTTATCTCTATAAGTATCTATACATTTGGCAGCCCACGTATGATCCTTATCTCCAACTTGACAAATGAATCCCATTTTAATTATTTCGGAGTTGCATACAAGACAAGACTAAGGTATTTAGATACTAGAAAATCATGGTAATTATAAAGACTAAACCTTCATACCATTATTCTATCACAAGAGATGTTAAGTATTTCAATGCTATTCAGTTCTGTAATAATTTTTACCTTATAAAAATATAATATTATTTTGGATTTCCTTCAGATTGTATTGAAGCATCCCTACCATCCTTACAGCCGGTGTTTCAATTACTAACCAAAAACAAATAGATTGACCGTAAATTCCGTCGGCCTTGGAGAGACCATAATGGCAATACCAATACTGGATACGTATATCATTGGCAGAAATAATGCTGAGACTTGTCGGTTAATTTACTGATGAAATTCAACATAGGAAATGATGATGAGAAACTGACGTATATAACTATGCGGAGACTTTAACTACAGGGAAGATTATCAAGAAATAATATGATCGGTACCGAAAGTCTATGAGAATTATAGATCAAAAAGCACCTAAGCGCAGAAATGATTCAAAATTAAATTGGTACACTAATTCATCAAATACAAAAGGCGTTAAGTAATTAGTCCTAATGTAGACCTGACTGCTCAACGCCTAAAGATAACAAGACTAAATTTTACTCCCCCTTGACAACGCTCCAGAATGTTGTCAATTTATTACTGGCTTCGACACTTGACGGAACTATTGGTCCACCAAATTTTATCTTCCCTAATTTGGATGAATCGTCTGGATTAATACCACCCCAGTCGAGAAAGACACCTTCTTCCTGTTTATTATTAAAACCCTCTTCGTATCCGGGCGTCATCCCAACTTCAAACCCTTTGGCAACCTTGGCTGTAGTTATATATTTGAAAGGCATGGCAACCTCATAAATCATCCCACCTTTACCCAAATCAGCATTGGGTTCAACAGCAATCTTTGATTTGGTAACTTCGGGATTCCTGCTAGCTTCTTTGTTCATGAATGACAAATTTGGTTTGCAATCCGGTGCAATTCAGAATATTGCCAGCCCCCTATTTTTGCGCTTTTATATACCCCCATTTTGTCGTTAGCTTGTTACTGGAATCAACAGCCAGTGGACCGCCAAACGTCAATTTACCTAATAGGGCTGAGTTATCCGGATTTACCCCAAACCAGCAAAGGAAGACACCCTCTTCAGCAGGATCATTAAACCCTTCCTCGTACCCGGGAGTAAAACCAACATGATCTCCTTCTTTGATCTTCCTCTTAGTACTATTTTCAAAAGACATAGCAACTTCGTAAACCATACCACCTTTTCCTAGCTCTGGGGTGCGCTTAACAGCAATTGGAGAGAGGTGGATATCCGGATTTTTACCAAAGTTAGTTACCTTAGCTTTATTCTTAATGAAAGAAAAATTGGGTTTGCCTGTTGGGACAGCTACTTTGAGATTCTCCCAATCAATATAGAGGAAGATGCAGTCTCCTTTCCAAGCCTCGTTAGTATCAGCACCTGGTGTAAATTTATCATCACGCACTGCAGCTGCAAAGTAGAAATTATCTTTATCCCAAGCCGTTGACCAAGTTACACTGATGTCATCTTTCCCTTTCCAAGCGGCTTGGCCTCGCAAAATGTCCTTCTTGGAATCAAAAGCAATCCAGACAGCGTACTTCCAATCATCTAAATTACCATCAATCTTAGGGGGGCTGGGTAGAACACCAGCAATCGCTTCACCATGTTCAAGGTCAAATTCATCGCCATTTGCCTCGGGTAGGAAACCAGCCCAAGTCACGGAAAATGATACAAAAACAACACTAAATAGCAACAAGCCAAAAATTATGGGTTTCATGCAATTAACCATCCTAAATATAATACTGACTAAATAATTTGACATATTCTTACTTAAGTCCCCATATTCTATATTACATGATAGCGGGATGCTAATACTTTTCATATAAACCTTTCCAGTCAATTCGAAGTTTGGAGCCGATTGGTTATCGGTATTACGGCAACACCAAGTTTTGAACTCAACAACCAATTCCTTTTAATGATATCCCATAATGCAGATTATCGGACGTCTGCATGGTCCTATTGAAGTAGCGGCAGACAAATCACTTGGGATAAAGATGAAGACCATGCTAAAATAAATTAGAACCTGGCAATCAGCGACCTGTAAGCGTGTCGCCAGATTACTAGAGTGCTGAACCTTCATCCTTAGACAAGGAGTGACGCTTGGCTTCTGACACCCCGCTTTCCAATAACCAAGTTTCACATTTTAAGACCTTTGGTTTTCTGATTCTGGAGAACCTACTGGATCAAACCTCAATCGACCACTGGCGGCAACAAATCTGGAGCGAGCTGGAGACGAGTCTCGAAACACCTGAAACTTGGACTAGACGGGGAGGGTTGGATGGATACCAGTACGATCCTCCAGAATCAGCTTTAGTTCACCACCCGGCACTAACACCTATTATACAACAACTCGGCGGCGGCGCATTCGTCCCTAGCGGCGGTATTCCTATTATACGGTGGCCGGAACAGGAAAAATCTTGGCAGATGCCCAAATCTGGACATATCGATGCCTACGGCGGGCGCTGGCTACCATTCATGATCGGTGCAACTACCTATTTATACGACGTCGAACCACGCGGTGGCGCATTTGTATTCTGGCCTCGCAGCCATCATGCAGCACATCGCTATTTTCTAGAAAACCCCACCCATGTAGATGGTAGCTTTCTCCGAACAAGGAACTTTTCATGGGATATTTTCTGCAACAATCCTGAAACCGGTGGCAAAGAGTTTGTGGCCCATACAGGTGACGTAGTACTGTGGCATTCCTATTTGACACACGACGGATCAATCAACATCAATGATTCTCCGAGAATCGCACTTTTCGCTCGCTGGCATCATCATCGAAGACGCGCACCTGCATTCCGCTATGAAATACCGGATGACCTCTGGAAATACTGGGCCATATAGGTAAAATTTGCGTTTTAAGCAGTATAACTGTCATACTTGAGTGCCAATCAGTTCGAATAATTCTGGATTGCAAGGAATTTGTAAACATTTCGCTAACACCAGCATTCACCTGGTAATAGACTTGTCTACAAGAACGCAAATATTGGATAATCAATAGCTCTTTCATCCTCGAACATTCCTAAAATAACTGGAAAAGTAGTGCCTAACCCAGATGCTGCTATGATACTTTATCTCTTTATGTAACGGGATGTAGAGCAAGCAGAGTGGCCAATTTCACTCAACTTCTATAGATTGGAACGGATCGCTATACTACCATACAGGAAATGACGATCTCGTCACTAGGAAGAGCGAGTTAATGTCTATTTCCCGCCATTACGCCTCGTTATGATCTTCTTAAATGTGTTCTGATCTATCCAATCCTTTCGATAAATTGATACGGAGGAGTAAAGCGGACACCATTGAGATAATTCAATGAGCCATCGTTTTACAATGAGTCGAGGATAAATCAGGAGAGAATAGACTTATCAACCGAAGCAGGATGGGAATACGTAGTTTATGGGGACTTAGTTGACCAAGAGTTTCCATGGGGCGATGAAGACCTTGATCATGATTATGTCCCCAGAAACAATGTCAACTTCAGCGGAAAAGGAAGTACAGATAAATGGGCTGATAAGACAGCACTCGTTAACAATTTCCCATCCAATGGAACCAGTAGAGGAGATGATGTAAACAGTTCCAAAAAGGAGCATGTACGTAATACGAGGAAGCATTGACTCCTTTAACTCGTGGGCCTTACGTGTGGTTAAACGTACCACCATTACCAGTGATGGGTTCCATAAAGTCGCGTGAGTCAGATTTCATTAGTGTAGTGGGCGTTAACAACCAAGGACAAGCCACAATTTAATCCTACCCAAAAAGATGGGATATGAAGTAGTCCGCTTATTTGTTGAAACGACTTGGCGGCACTTGGGTCCAAGCTAGGCACAAAACGCCTCAACTCCAAATCGTCTTAAGGAGGATAAAGTGAACAATGATGTAGACAACAAGCACGACCAACTTAAAGGTGTTTACAGCAGGCGATCTATGATCGGATTTCCCAGTGGAGCCTTATCAATCAATCCAGACAATATATCGGTATAAGGATAATTCTGTTTATTAACCGGTTGGTCAAAGTAATCGGTAAGATTTATTGGTTGGAAAAGGTGATTTAAAGATTGGATACTCATATCATCTGAGTTGGGTTGGCTAACTTCAACCTTTGCCTGAATCATAGTTCCATAAATAGAAATCGCTGGCTGTATAATACTATGCCGGTTGTGAAACTGATTAGCCAAATCCAAAGCTCGCTTTAAGTTATCATTAACTGGCAGATCTAACGATGGTAAAAGTGACGTTAGCTGTTTTTGCATGCTGGGTGACCCCGGCAAAAGATAAGCAACTACTGAATTTTCCTGATCAGCATTCAGATTAGCATCAACATCCATCTATTTGGTTATGCTTGGTTTTTGCATTACCAGACTTCATCAATCGGGATCGGCTATCAACAAACAACTTACGAGCAAAGTTCGCCGAAATGCTTGAAATGTTCATCGCCCAGTCTTTGTCAAAAATTGAAGGAATAATAGCAAATAAATAAAATTGAACGGTGACTACAACAAAAACCATCTCTGTCGCAGGTTTTCCTAAACTCACTTGCGAGTTTTCTCAAACCTTGCTCTGAGGTGATATACTTTTACATGTATCGACAGTTATCCAAACACATTGAGAATCTATCGTCTAAATTCTCTGCTTATCATCAATATTAGGAACTCAGCTATAATTAATTATCCGTAGGCAGTCGAAATCTATTTATCGGAGAACAGAAAAAACAAAAGGTTCTTATTAGCCGAGATTATGCCATAAGTGGGAAATGAAATTGCCGATGCTGGATAAAGCCGGCGATTTTTTCTCCGTCGGCTTTCAATAACACAATCAATGAGGGAATAAATATTTCATGGCTAAAAAATACGAATTCAGTGAGATCGGACTACTACCAGCATTAGGTGATAACGTCGCGATTGCTACAAAAGTCGTTGAAGTTGAGGCAGAAATTCACTATAACGATCAAACCTTCTCCATTTCACATACTATTCTGGAAGGGCATCGGTTTGCCGTTGACTCGATTCCAATCGGACAACATCTGCTTTCATGGGGATTACCGTTTGGAACAGCGATTGAGCAGATTAATCCCGGTGATTACGTATCTAATAAAAAAATGCTGGAATCGCTTTCAATTCGAAATCTAGATTTCGAACTGCCAGATAACCCGAACTTTAGCAATGATATTCCTCGCTATGAACTCGATCCAGCAAATTTTCAACCTGGCACGCAGGTTTCAATATATGATACGGATCATCTATTTGAAGGATATAAACGATCTGGTAACCGAGGAGTTGGCACACGAAACTTCATAGGAATCCTCAGCACGACATCAAAAACTGCCAGTTTTGCCAAGATCATTGAAGAACGGTTGCTTGGTGTAGCTGATGATTTAGACCAAGTTGACGGCATCGTCTCCATAACTCATACTGAAGGCGGCGAAGCAAATACTCCCAATAATCTGAATTTATTGCTCCAAACACTTGCTGGATTCATGGTACACCCAAACATAGGCGCGTGTATTGCTATTGACTATGAAAACGAAACAGTAACTAACAAAATGCTTCATGATTATTTGGTTAAAAATAACTATCCTATCAGAGACGTTTTGCATCAATTCTTTTCGATTAAAAGCGGTTTCGATCAAAGCTTGGATCAGGCAGAAGATATTGTAAAATCCTGGCTCGAACCGGTCAACAAGATGAGTCGAACATCTCAACCACTCTCAAACCTGAAGATCGCGCTTCAGTGTGGTGGATCTGATGCTTTTTCTGGTGTTTCAGGTAATCCATTAGCGGCTTATGTAGCCAAAGAAGTGATACGGCATGGAGGAAGTGCAAACCTAGCTGAAACAGATGAGCTCATCGGAGCAGAAAGTTACGTTCTACAAAATGTGAGCTCAATTCAGGTAGCGAGAAAATTTCTGTCAACTGTTGAAAGGTTTCAAGAAAAAGCTAGTTGGCATGGGCATACAGCTGAAGGAAACCCATCCGGAGGAAACAATTTTCGTGGCCTTTACAATATCGCCATCAAGTCGATAGGTGCTGCCATGAAACGACATCCTGATGTGCGTCTTGACCATGTCATTGAGTATGGAGAACCGATGCATGATGCCGGTTATTATTTNATGGATAGCCCAGGAAATGATCTCGAAAGTATTGCAGGTCAGGTTGCGGCAGGGAGTAACATCATCTTTTTTGTTACNGGTAACGGTTCGATCACCAATTTCCCGTTTGTCCCAACAATNAAAATTGTTACCACGACGGATAGATACAATTTGCTTAAAAAAGATATGGATGTTAATGCTGGTGCTTATCAAGACGGTGAACCAATGGAAAAGCTAGGTACATCCATGCTCAACCTGACTGTTGAAATAGCCTCTGGCACACCAAGTATTGGAGAGAANGCAGGACACTCACAAGTGTCGATATGGCGTAATTGGCAACAAAACGATGCCAGCAAAACAGACCAGATCTTAAATGCGCCTAAACCTGAGGGCCAACCAATCTCAGTTTCCAATCCAAAGAGTTCCAACAGAAATTTTTTAGCTATCCAAACACAAAATGGACCCAAAACGGACCAGATTGGNCTTGTTTTACCAACCAGCCTTTGTTCTGGCCAAATAGCTCAGCTAATTACCAAACAGTTGAACCAGAAGAAACTAGGACATAACAGAGGTATTTCACGCTTCGTCGCTCTAGCACATACCGAAGGTTGTGGCGCTTCAGGAGGGAGTTCAGAAAGATTGTACGCTCAAACGCTAATCGGGCATTTGCTCCATCCAATAGTTGGTTTGGGTGTTCTACTTGAACATGGCTGTGAAAAAACGCACAATGACTACATTAAGAACGACCTAGCACAACTTGGAATCAACAGTACAAAGTACGGTTGGGCTAGCGTTCAGCTCGATGGCGGAATCGATGCTGTAACGCAGAAAATAGAACAATGGTTTGATCAATCGGTTGCTGGACTGGAAGATGTCACGTATAGCGAAGGATCCCTNCGAGATCTACATATCGGGCTGATATCAATAGGTAAAATAACCAGCCGCGTTGCATCCGACTTGGCTGACTTCACCCAAACTATTATTGGTGAAGGCGGCACAATCGTAATTCCCGAAAACGCGTCTCTGTTAGAATCTGCCAATTACACGACAGAAGTAATCGGCAACNCAAACTGGGGACCAACCATATCCTACGGAGAAAGCCAAATCGAACCAGGACTACACATTATGGAAACACCAACTAGCCATGTGATTGAAACGATAACGGGATTGGGAGCAACTGGCGTTGACATGATGGTTGCCCACATAGTTGGACACCCAATTCAATCCCATCGAATGATACCACTGNTCCAGTTTTCAACAGATCCTACAACTCAATCAACCTACAGCTCAGATCTGGACCAGATTGATACCAACCTCCTCGATCTAGTTTTGGAGGTTGCTTCACGTCAATACATACCAAAACTATTTGCAAAAGGAAACACAGACTTTCAGTTCACCCGTGGACTGTTGGGAATTTCGCTTTAATCAACTTGAATTGACAACCAATTTCCATAATCACGTGGCAGTGGTTCCAAATCTCCCATACCAACTTCAGAACGCCAACGCAACAACGGGTGACCTCGGTCTTGTTGTGGGAGTACGACTCGTTTTCCACCAGCTGCTGATTCAAAAATACCCATCATGATTTCAAGCACATGCCGACCTTGATAACCACTGCATTCATGTTCATCATCCTCATCCAGTGCACGAACATAATCATCAACAAAGCAATAATCACTAGGATCTGATTGATTATCTGATTTATAATGATCTGGAAATATAAGATCAAGAACTTCCCATTGTTGGCCACTTGGCAAATAGTGTGGTTGTGGAAGCCACCATGCGTTGTCTCCTTTCCAAAAGAGACGTCCTTCACTACCGTATATTTCCATGACATAAGCAGAAGTGTCCATTTTATCAAACCGATGTTGAAGTAATGTAGCGGTTACATCATTGTCGAATTGAAGTGTAGCGGTGAGATGTTCACATGCAATTGTCCCCATACCACTCGGCGATGGAACCACATCTTGTGGAGTAATTGGTTGACCTTTCGTTGTCGCCTGAGCAACGACACTTCGACAGGCACCTCCAAACCTGAGCATATTGTTAATCATATGNGTCCCAATATTCATTAGACCNTAACCACCATAATAGCCTTTACCNCTACCATAGATGTAGCGTATATTACCNATCTTNCCTTCATNGACTGCGTATTGTAGTGTCTGCATGGCGGGACTCACTCGACCCTGATGGTGTACAGCCACTTTACTACCTTGAAGTTCCGCTTTCGAGATAACATCATCGGCCTGNACCAAGTCAATACACATAGGTTTTTCAACTTCAATATGNACACCATGTTCCAACACAGCCATACANANACCATGATGAAATTCCGTTCCTGTTGGAATAGCAACGATATCAGGTGACGTTTGNTCAATCATCTCATTTAAATTGGTAAAACGTTCATTNACATCGACCTGCTGGCCNANCGCATCTACACGTNCNTCAATCAGATCGCATAGACCAACAATTTNAGTACGNGGATGATCATGATANGCTAAAGCAGCAGNTCTTCCTCTNCCTCGACANCCNAGAATAGCCACTCGNTAGGTATTTCTATCCATTTAGTCTTACTCCAAATATTTGTCTTTGTTAAAGACTGATAACAGCCTTCAATTCAAATGAACAATTGGGTCATAACCTTTGTTATAATTGGTTGAATCGGCCGAAATATAGTGACAGATGAAGGTTTTTCGGAATCGTGTGCCTGAATGATTTGGTCTTGATCCATGAATTAATCGTCCATGAAAGAAGAGTAGATCACCTTTCTCCATTTCAACCAGATGCTCAGCATACTGACCAGGGGGGTGTACAGCGGTATCTGTGAAAGATTGACTGGTATCTGTCGGACTCATTGCCAAAATATCTTCAGTGTTTGATCCCGGCAGTACAATCAAACCCCCATTTTCTTCATCAATATTATCCAAAGCCATCCAAGCAGCGATACAAGCATTCGGTTCTGTCCTAAGATAATAGTCATCTTGATGAAAGTCCTGTCCACGCGCGCCAGGTGGTTTCCAGTAGAACATTGTTTGCAATCCAATTGCCTCACCATCCAGTAGAACTCGAAGGGATTCGACAATTCGTGGATGTTTAAGAAACTGAAGAGAAAGGTCATCCACACGATGAGGGTGCATCATTCGTGGATAGGTCCGGAGCGGATCACCATCCGATTCCGATTCTGGCACGCTATGGAAACAGCCTGGGATCGACTTTCTAGCATGTAATGCTAATGAGCGTTCAATCAGTTCATCACACTCTTGCTCTGAAAACAGCTGCTTAATTAAGACATATCCATTATTTTGATATTGGTGTTTAATATTGGGTGGAATCGGTCTTTTAGACATTATTGAGTCCTCTTTTCTTTACACAATTCGAAGCATAATTTGTCAAGGCAATATTCTTTATTATCTTCACCAAAAATTCGAGACGCAACTCAAGCATCAAGGAAATGCATCCTTGACACAACGAAACCCGACGTTATTACTAGTGAATGTTGGGAGAGAGCTATTTCGATAAGAAACTCGAACTCTAAAATGATGACTATTCCAAGCACCACCTCGCAAAACGCGAGGTGTGGTGACAGCAGAGAAACCCTTCATTATATCGACAATTTTCCCTCCGGAAAATGGGTCGCGAATAGGCCCCATTTTGATATCCTCACTATCTTTACATTCTTGATAGAAATCAGCGTTCCATTCGTCTAAGCACCACTCAGATACGTTTGCCGCCATGTTCTTTAATCCATAACTAACTACCTTGTGTTTTAAATCACCATCTTTAAGTGTTTTCGGAGCAGGAGCTTCAGATGGTGGAGGTCCCGCGAGCATAGGCGCATAGGCATCAGGAGATGATGTGCCTCCAGTACCACCCCCATAATTTGCCAACGTCATATCTATATAGTCGCCCCATGGATAGCGCAAGCCAATTTGGCCGCCACGGGCTGCATATTCCCACTCAGCTTCGGTTGGCAATCTTTTTCCTGCCCAGGTGGCATACTGCATGGCATCGTACCAACTCACATATATCATAGGGTGCTGATCCGTTGGAGAATAGGCNTGAATTTCCNTCCAGTCTGGTTGAGGAAAAATCGATTCACTGCTATCACTATCCGTCAAGTCGTTACTGTATTTCTGTTCCAGNAATTCCCTGTATTGACCAACCGTTACCTCGTTAATATCCATGTAGAATGAATGTAGATAGACNTGGTGCNTCGGNAGTTCATTTTCATTACCTTCCCCCAGGTAATCTCCCATTCCAAACTCTCCACCTGAAATATACTTCATACTGCTACCATCTTTTTCATGTATGATAGTTTGGTCGTATTTTATATCAGATTGCGGTACTTTCTCACCTTCCTTCTCGCTACAACTAACTATTAACATGACAAGAAGCAATAATCCAAACACAAAAACTCGCGAAATAACCTTCATTATACGAACAAAACCGGGTTTACGAATATAATTTACACTATTATTATCTTACTATTGATCAGATTCTAGTTGTTGACTCAACCGAACCCCGAAATTATAGCAAAAATAGAAATACCAGACAACAATAGTAAAGTCAAGCATATCAACTTGGAGAGGCCCTAATTTACCGACATGGATATTCACAAACATGTTGAGATATAGCCGAAAGGATGATACTCTTAGNTAGTTATATTGCGGAAATGAACCAGGAGGTTAGACACATGCCACTTAAGCTTTTAGTTTTTGGTGCCCACCCTGACGACTGCGATATCCAGACTGGTGGCCTAGCCGCATTATATACCAAGCATGGCCACAAGGTTAAATTCGTTTCCATGACCAATGGCGATGCAGGGCACCATCAAATGGGCGGTGCGTCTTTGGCACAGCGGCGTAATGCTGAGGCCCAAGCCGCTGCAGAAGTGATCGGAATCGACTACCAACTCTTGGATAATGGTGATGGCCGTCTTGAACCAACCCTTGAAAATCGGTATCAAACAATTGAGATAATCCGTCAGTTCAAACCTGATCTGGTTATGACGCACAGACCCAATGACTATCACCCAGATCACCGCTATACTTCCATAATAGTACAAGATGCCGCCTATATGGTTACGGTTCCCAATATATGTCCTTTTGTTCGTCACTTAGACCGGAACCCAATAATCATGTATACTCATGACCGTTTTTCAAAACCATATCCATTTCAACCTAATGTAGCTGTAAATATTGATAGTGTGATAGAACAAAAACTTGATATGTTACATTGTCATGAATCACAATTTTATGAATGGCTGCCCTACAACGCAGGTAGGCTTGATGAAGTNCCAAAAANCCCAATTGACAGACGCAAATGGCTCGCGCAACAACGTTTAGGNCNATTCAAACATATTGCTGACGAGCACCGCGATTTGTTGATCAAACTTTATGGTCAGCAAAAAGGNGNAAATATTCAGTACGCCGAAGCTTTTGAAACTTCAGANTATGGCTTGCATTTAACAACTGAGAAACGGGAAGAGCTATTCCTNANTGTTAGCANAACTTAGNCAAACACAAGTCACANAATAATACTTGGAGACTCATAATGAGAGCTAATGGAACCCATCGTTTAACCTCTCAAATGGCTTTTCGCGAAATNACGCACTTGATTGAAAACAATTTGGAACAACTGAANTATGGAGTNGCCATTACAGACATTGATACAGATGGCGAATTTGAAGCTGTGGTGATGGGGTTTGGATATCCAAACGTAATCTTGAAACGNGANGGTGAAAAACTAGTAAATGTTGCTACTGGGTTACTTAGTGACGAAGAAATGAACGCAATAGGCGTAGCCAGTGGGGATATTGANGGTGATGGNCAGGAAGAAATATATTTTCTCAATACAGACTCTTTGGGAGGAGAANNACAGTNTTTTGACCGATTAATCAGTTTTGAAAATGATAAGTTCATCGANCTCTTTGCACTCAGCANCCATGAAAACATAAGGAATNCTGGNGCAGGTAGATCTGTNGTTTGTATCGATCGTAGTGGAAGAGGACAATACGGTTTTTTTATTGCCAATTATGCTTCTCCAATGAAATACTACGAAATGGACGNTAANAACTATCTTCGTGATATTGCCCCNGAGCTNGGNATGGATATGGTTACTGGTGGTAGANGCTTAATTGCCTTNCCTATACATTCAGANAAGACAGATATTTTTGCTGGNAACGAGATGGGGCCAAATTATCTGTTTATCAACCAAGAAAACGGNCAGTTTGCTGAGATGGCGAAAAGTTTTGGTGTTCAGGATACNTATGAGGACGTCCGTGGTATTTCTGCTTTGGATGTTAATGGGGATGGCATNTTAGATTTGGTTTATGGTAACTGGAACGGTCCGNACCGNATGTTCGTGAAAATTAACGACAAATTCGTCAACCAAGCCCCNCCAAACCTAGCGGAACCATCCGCAGTCCGCACAGTCATCGCAGCTGACTTGGATAATGATGGAGATGATGAGATATTTTTCAATAACATCAATCAGCCCAACCGTCTTTTCAAAAGAATTAANGGTGAATGGAGACGTNTGGAACTCGGCACAGCAACCGAGCCAAATGGGTGTGGCACGGGTGCCGCGGTTTGGGATTATGATAATGATGGTACTCTTGAGTTGCTTGTNTCTCATGGCGAACTGGAACCACAGGCGTTATCANTCTATAAATCTGTCAATGACAACAACTGGATTCGCATCATGCCGTTGACGCAATATGGNGCTCCAGCAAGAGGTTCTCTCGTGCGNCTAAGGACANAAGATCAAGTAAAAATCAAGCATATTGATGCTGGCAGCAGCTATCTGGGACAAATGGAACCTGTNGCACACTTTGGNTTGNNAAAGTTGGCCCAAGTTGATGAAATCGAAATNCAATGGCCNAATGGTATGCGAAAAAGCTACCCGACGCTTGAAATTAACACTTTTCATCGAATTGAGTTTCCATTTTAAGCAGTTGACGAAATGAGAGAAGACCATGTTGAAAAAANGGAATGCCTCCGCAGAAGGAACACAACGTTTTGTTAGCCGCATGAGNCAAGAGTTTTCTACCTACAATCAAACTTCTTATCGCTATCTCAATGGTACAGACTTAATGGTTTCGAAAGTTGGATATGGGTCATATCGTGTTGATCAACAGGTGGATGAGCATATCGAGTCGCTAGAAGATTCTATGCGTTCTGGCTGTAATATTATAGATACTTCCAGCAATTATACAAATGGTGCGAGTGAGACCTTGATTGGAAACGTGTTGACCAAAATGATGAACCAAGGAAAAATTGAGCGTGATGAGATCATTCTGGTTTCGAAAACTGGTTACATTCAAGGAGATAATCTTAGTCAAGCTATAAAACGCGAGAAAACAGATCAGCCTTGGCCTGAAATTGTCAAGTATACCGATGGTTGTTGGCATTGTATCCATCCCGACTTCCTGATTGATCAATGGGACAGAAGTGTGAATCGATTACAAGTCGAGACCATAGATGTTTACCTTTTGCATAATCCGGAGTACTTTTTTTCCGAGGCGAAAAAATCGGAAGCCCCAGAGCCCTTACCACAGTTACGAGATGAGTTCTATCGACGAATCTTTCAAGCTTTCGTACAAATGGAACGTTTTGTTCAAGAAAAAAAGATCCTATTCTTTGGCGTTTCTGCTAACACATTTGTCGCTCCAAAACACGATTTCGAACATGTTTCCTTGAGTCGNGTTCACACAGAAGCTTTGAAAGCTGCTGAAACCGTCCATGGCGATCCACACATTAGCCATTTCAAAGTGGTCCAACTCCCCTATAACTTTCTGGAAACTGGGGCTCTTCTGGAAAAAAACAATCAATTTGAAGACGATATGTTAACCGTTCTTGAAACGGCTGCAGCTATAAACGTTGGTGTCCTGGTCAATAGACCATTAAACGCTATTACTGAAGATCGACTATANCGCCTAGCTAAATACCCGTACGAACCACAATTCGATTATACAGCTCAAGTTAGGGCTAGTATTGAGATACTNAGTGAGCAGGAANAAACCTTGCGAACTCAGCTTAGATCCACGGGNAACCTGGATGATCTTGATNAGAGANATCAGGATCCATTTTTTNGTATGGGTGCTNTTTTGGACAATATNATCNACCAAATAGAAGGNAGGGACCACTGGTTGCAAGTAGCGCAGCGTTACTTGATTCCTCGGGTTAATCACTGGATTNAGAACACTACNCAGAAGTTATCCGATGTACAGCAGAAAAAACTGATCGATCAGGTCGACCAATATGCCANGGATATTGAAAAGATTCTGTTCAATATCACNNTGAAATTCAACCAAGCCGATTTCCAGCAAACTCAGCCTATTGAAGATCGTCTGGATCTACACTTGTCAGAACATGAAAAAAAACTGACAATNTCACAAAAAGCACTNAACTTTGTCTCTTCATCGCCGAGTGTTTCGGTCGTATTAAATGGGATGCGGCGTCCTGAGTATGTCGACGATACGATGGGTATTATGAAAGTTTCCGATTTTGGGGCACCTGTTCAGAAAATGATATAAATTAATCAATTATTGAACTTTTGCACCGTTAGGAATAGATTTATCCAAAGTAATAAGCGACAGTTTCTTTTTGCTGACCGCAGCTAGTAACATCCCCTGCGATTCTAATCCACGAATTTTCGCAGGTTTCAAATTGGCTACTAAAACNACCTGTTTACCGATTAAATCTTCAGGCTCATAACTCTGGGCGATGCCAGCGATAACCTGACGTTGCTCCCGCCCCAAATCCACCCTCAATTTCAGTAATCTATCAGCGTCTTCTACTGTCTCTGCTCCAACAATCTGGCAAACACGTAAATCGGTTTCCTTCACTTTATCAATTGTAANGAGATTNCTCTCATTTACTGGTTCTGGATCTTTTGCTGTTTCCTTTTTGGGCGGTGCATCTTTCTTTGGAAACAAAGGACTCGGTTTATGTATTGGAAGACCAGAAGGTAAACCACCCCATTTATTTATAGAATCAAGATTCTGAGAGGAATCTCCAAGTCCCAGNTGCTGAAAAATTCTAACTGAAATTTCCGGCATAAATGGTAGAAGCAAAACCGATACCACACGTAAACCTTCCATTGCATGATAGAGAATAGTACCCATTCGTTCGAGGTCATCTTTGAGTGACCAAACCTCGGTTTGCTGAATATAACGGTTGATNCGCCGAATGTATTCAAAGATGGTTTCAAGTGCGGTATCAAAAGCGATAGATTCCATCAAACGATCAATCTGATCAACCAATTGAACGGCCATCTCTTCAATTTCAGCATCAAATTCACCCGCCTTTGTTGGTGCAGGNAAAGTCTCAAAATTTTTCCCCAANAANCCAAGTGTGCGATTCAAGAGATTGCCGAGATCATTTGCCAGATCCGCATTATATCGTGTTTCGAAACGTTCCTGTGTATAATCCCCATCGCTACCGAAACTAAATTCACGCATGAAGAAGTAACGAAACGGATCCAAGCCAAAGTCATCAATTAGGCCATCTATATCAATAACGTTACCAGTAGTTTTACTAATTTTTTCNCCATCTTTTGTCATCCAGCCATGAGCAAATATACGCTCGGGGAGAGGGTGTTCAACTGCCATAAGCATCGCTGGCCAAATGATAACNTGNAAACGGATAATCTCCTTGGCCATCATATGCACATTCGCTGGCCAAAATTNATGATATAGATCTCCATGTTCATAGTAGTCAAGTGCGGTAATATAATTGCACAACGCTTCNACCCAAACGTAGATGTTCTGGCTAGAGTCAAACGGCAACGGAATACCCCATTCGACCGACGAGCGNGAGATACTGATATCTTTCAACCCAGCCTTCAGCACTCCCATAATTTCGTTTCGACGTGCTTCAGGTAGAATAAACTTGGGATTGGCCTCAATATGCGTAATTAACCGATCTTCATATTTTGAGAGNGCGAAAAAATAATTGTCTTCTTGNACCAAATCAACAGGCAATTTGTGAATTGGNCAATGGNTATCATCNGCAAGTTCCTTTTCAGTAAAAAACCTTTCGCATCTCCGACAGTAAAAGCCTTCATATTTACCCTTATAGATNTCGCCACTTTGGTGCAGTCGAGTTAAAAATTCAGCNACACCCTTTTTGTGAAGATCGCTTGTTGTCCGAATGAAAAAGTTATGGGAAATATTTAACTTTTCCCATAAACTTATGAACGTGGGTAGGATCTGATCACAATAATCTTGTGGCGAAATTCCTTTTTCCTCAGCAACCTTTTGGATATTCTCGCCATGTTCATCAACACCAGTCAGGAAAAAAACCTCCTTTCCCTTTAGACGATTATATCGTGCCAACACATCACAGGCNATTGTCGTATAAGCGTGACCGATATGCGGTTCAGCATTNGCATAATAAATTGGTGTTGTAATGTAAAATTTTGACATAAACTTTTATAACTCCTTACATACAAAAGAACANATATAGACCAGTATTAANAGTNCAATTAACGTTTCTCGCATCTGTCAATTNNATCTAAAATNGGCCAACAAAAAAGCCCTCCATTNTNATNCAATGGGGGCGTCTACCAGCATGAGGNTGTTCAAAGAGATTCACCCGCCATTTAATGTAACCATCATNGGAATCATAATAATTGCGTNAACTATTTGACAATTNAAAAANACTAAAGNGGAAGTGGTTNATTCAANCTCATTCTTGACANCCTGACAATGCGAGCGATTATAACAAACAGGAAAAAGTATGTCAATGCANGGTCCTTANTGAACAAGATAGAATTCAAATTCGACCAGTNAACCTCTTTCCTATTTATTATTTTCCTTTAACCCNGCAGGNCAAAACAATCCAAGTTAGTATCTTNCATGTAAAGNTGAAT
Source organism: Candidatus Poribacteria bacterium (assembly GCA_002729415.1). Taxonomy (GTDB): domain Bacteria; phylum Poribacteria; class WGA-4E; order WGA-4E; family UBA9662; genus UBA9662. The sequence goes on from PBXZ01000044.1 coordinate 47,437, forward strand.
ATGCCGTNAATCTGTTTTTTTGAAATCCGAACTGTTACATGCAAATAAAAAAGGNNGNTNATCGTGCATANTACATTTGCTTGNCATAATCCGAATATGTTCCANTATACTGTTCCCCGTTAAACGGCANCTTGACAAAGCGATTTNTATGTCATAACTCTATTGGTTTTACAATTTTATTTAGTTGTTAATAGAGAGGATCNCTAGATGAAAATTCCGTCTTTGCCTGAGATCGAAAGGCAACCACTTCAAAANTGGAACGATAAAAGAACTGCTGTAGTTTTTACTACCGAGCAGGTATGGGACCTTGTCAAAGATCAACTTGATATCTTTTATCAACAGAAATTTTATGTTGCAGAAGCAACCAAACCCGCGATGGATTATTTTGTTAACCAAACCAAAGCAGAAGTTGTGTATGGNATAGGTGGTGGACTTGCCATTGATACAGCAAAGTATGTAGCNGCAAATCTTAAGAAACCTCTCTTTGCCATACCAACGGTTCTGTCAACCGATGCCTTCCTAACGGACGCAACTGGAGTTCGAATCAAAGGCTGNGTGCGTTATTTAGCTTCACAATCCCCAGATCTNGTNCTGGTTGATGTCGATCTGCTTTGCCNTGCACCNACAGAGATGAGGACAAATGGTGCAGCAGACGTATTATCCATAGCCACAGGAATGTGGGACTGGCAANATGCACAGGACACAGGAAAAAANCTTCCTAATCAAATGATCGAACCGCATGTTGTTGAAATCGGCANTGCNATTCTAANAAATCTAATTAAGAATGCCAAAGAAATTGGGNACGGAACGACTACTGGAATGAAAGTTTTATTCGATCTNCTCTGTTTGGAAGTNCAACTCTGTTACCTGTGTGGACACAGCCGNCTTGAAGAAGGNAGCGAACATCACTTTGTTTATTCGCTGGAAAATTTTTTGACTGAACACGTCCTTCATGGAGACCTAGTTGGTTTAGGAATCCTGCTGATGTCTGCTCTCCAAGGTCAAGAATGGNAACCTTATCGGAAAACACTGNNGCAACTAGGGATCAATTATCAACCGCCGGGTGTTACGGANGNGATGATAATTAACACATTGGTCGGTTTACCCGCTTACGTGAAGAAACACCAACTGCCACATACCATTGCAACAGANTGCAACATCACCACAGATCTAGCTATAAGAACAATTGAGAAAGTGCTNGGTTAATACTTTACAGCAACAGCAAGCCCATCTCTCAGCGGAATAATCGTTGTAAAGACATCTNCGGATTCGTAGAGTAGNCGTGTCAACTCCTTGANTCCTAACGTTGTTTGGCTCTGATCCTTATCNCNTATCACTCGTCCCTGCCANAACAGGTTNTCAGTAATAAAAAGCCCTCCGCTCCGCAGNCGNGGTAGAGCTTTATGAAACGCTTCCGGATAGCTATCTTTATCAATGTCNTTATAGATGATATCGAACTCANCCACTGTTTGGTCAATAATTTCCANTGCGTTTCCTACCTGATAATCGATTCGATCGGTGATACCACCCCGCTGGAAATAACCTGTTGCACGTTCAGCATTCTCCGTCGAACCATCAGTACAGATAATCTTTGCCTCCGGANCTTTTAAAGCTTTAGCCATCCANTAGGCAGAATAGCCAAAACCTGACCCCATTTCAAATATACGTTTGGGACGGGTTAGAAGCACCATTTGATGTAGAAATGAGCCGGAAGTTGGCCCAACAATTGGGAAGTGGTTCTCANGAGCATAAATTTCCATCTCAGTCAACACNTCGTCGCGTGTTGGTGTCACTTNGGTCAGATATTGNTTGACATCAATAAAAGGCAGTGCCATTAGTTTTTCCTCGTCTGATTTATAATTGTGAGTTCAATCTTTTTTCATAGNTAGCGGTTAATTCTTCCAACCCAATTTGTTGTTTTTGACCCACGTTTTCGATATCTCCATTNACCAGAAAATGGAAGTGTGATCCNACATGATATCCGAATTCAAGGTTATGTGTGGTCAGAAGAATACCTTTGTTTCGTTGACGCTCTAACTCAATACGATTGATCATCAAGTTAACNGCGGAAGTATCAAGGCCAGAAAATGGCTCNTCAAGAAATAAAATTGGAGGATCATGCAACAATGCTTTGGCTATCATAAAACGCTGAATCATACCTCGAGAGAAGTTTTTCATCGGCTCCCGTGCAAATTGATTAAGACCNACNTCCGACAGNAGATGATGGATTCGTTCTTCCACATATNTAATATCATAAAGCTTACCCAGAAATTTCAGATTNTCGTACGGACTTAAATCNAGGTAAGCTAATGGTTCATGTACAACCACTCCAACCAATNTNCGAACGGTATCACGATGCTTTTTAACTTCGAGACCGTTAATCCAAATTTCTCCTGATGTTGGGGGTAANAGTGTGGAGAGAATTTTGATCAGNGTNGTTTTCCCAACGCCATTNGCTCCGAACACTGAGACNACCTGGCCGGCACAGATCGATATATCAANGTTANCAAGGATANTTCTNTAACCAAATCTTCTTGTGATGCCTTTGGCGTTTAGCAACATTTAATTCTCTGAAAAACATCTCCAAGATATNNTCTGGNNAATCAACTATATCAGCAAAAATGAAGATAAAAAAAGACCAAATCTATTGATGGCGTACGNAGTAAGGGGNTCAACCCAAGAACTCTTTAATTGNTTTTCTGTTCAGCNGCGCCNGGATTACATTTCAAGCAAACCTTGTTCTGAGCAAAAGCATCAAGACAGCATTGATGGTCGCATTTCTTCCCATCTTGNTGAGCATTAGCACAACAACTGTCTTTGTCAAACAAAGAAACCAGCTTCGTATACGCTTCTTGCTCAGCTTCTGCTTTTTTCTTAAGGGCCTGACGTTTGCCGTCGACCTCTTTTTCAAGGACATCAACTGCCTGCAAGTCGTCCTTCACCACCAGGCTAACAATAGCTGAAATGGCAGCTGTCTGCGAAAGCTCTAGGGATTTACTGACCGGTTCTTCTAACCGATCCAGAAGTTTCTGTTTAAGTTCATATTCCCAACCAAAGTTGATCTCTAGTTCGGGTCGAGCGGCCCGTAATTGAGGAATGCCTTCTTCAGTGACTTTCGTTCGCCAGAGATAAATTTTCTTTAGATTTTTAAGATCAGTCAGCTCTTGGAGTCCAGCATCACTGATATTTGTTCCATACAAGTTCAGGTATTCTAAGTTAGGTAGAGATTTAAGATGTGCCAATCCTGCGTCACCTATCCCGGTGTTCTCAAGATGCAATCTTTTAAGATTGGTAAATTTTGTCAGTAGTTCCAGCCCCGCATCACTGACTTTGCTTTTTGACAGGTTTAACCAGCTTAATTGCTCAGCAACTGGTGTTAATAGACTTAGATGTTCATCTCCAATCTGATCTGAAACTTGACTGAAGTCGACTTGGATAAAGTTTGTATTCTGTGCCAATGGCACAGCTAGAGCACCTTTAGCCTCCAAGGCAACCATAGCTTGGTCAGATGCTGGTGGGACCTGTACTAGTTCGACTTCAGAATCTGCGGTTTCATCTTCTGAGCTAGTTTCACCGAAGTTTGCTCCTGCTTCTATCCACTGGCGAATAAGTCCTATCTGTTCTTGTGTTAATGGATCACCTGCACCGGTAGGTGGCATGATGTCCCCATCGTCAGCAGGTAGAGAAATCCGCTTAAATAACTCACTTTCTTCCGGATTACCCGGTACAATTATCTTACCATCCACATTGGCTTCCGAAAGAGCAATCGCGGAATCTAAACCTAAGTCTGCCGCTTTGTCGTCCATACCATGGCATTTGATACAATTCTCGGCAAAAACAGGCAAAATATCACGGTTAAAATCAACCTGTCCTTCAACCTTATCAGATGGAGAGGAGACAGTCTCTTGGACTGTTTCCTGAACTGGCTTTTCTATATCCAATTCCTGATCATCCGTGTAAGTCGGCCAATTGGCCCCAGAGTAGATCCAGTGAATAATTTTCAGGATTTCATCTGAAGTCAGTTTCTCCCGGTCTTTGGGCGGCATAGCACTTTCGTGATCCGACGGTAAAGTCATTCGGTGAACGATGGCACTGGCTACTGCATCGCCTGGAACAATACCTGCTTTTTTACTGTTACCACCAGCTAACGCACGCGGACGATCATCCAATCGAAGTCCACTTTTCTGCCTGTCAATGCCATGACAGTCATAGCATTTTTTAGACAATAACGCTTGGATTTCAAAAGCAACTATGTTCTGATTTTCACTGTTTTCCTGCGAAATTAGTTGCGGAACACTAAGTGCAAAGAGAATCATTATAAACAAGACGATATAAACTGACCTTGATAAACGAGTATTCATTTAAGATTTACCTTTCAAGCACCTTAATAATTGTTCTTAATATCAAATTAAGCCAGAATTTCCCTGACGACACGCGCTTCCTCCACACCGGTCAATCGCTGATCTAATCCTTGAAACTTGACTGTTAGACGCCGGTGATCAACACCCAGTTGATTAAGGATAGTCGCGTTAAGATCATGTATATGTACAGGGTCCCGAACGATATTGTAACTGAAAGGATCAGTTTCGCCATGTACAACCCCGCCTTGAACGCCACCACCCGCCATCCATTTCGTGTAGCATTTGGGATGATGATCACGGCCATAATTGGTGCGGGACAACCCACCTTGACAATAGATGGTACGACCAAATTCTCCACCCCAGACTACCAATGTATCATCTAGCATACCACGTTGTTTGAGATCCTGAATTAAGGCTGTTGCCGGCTGATCAATATCACGACACTGATTGGGCAAATCTCCTGGAATATTCCCGTGCTGATCCCAGCCACGGTGAAAAATCTGTGTAAATCGCACACCACGTTCGGCCAAACGCCTAGACAACAAACAACAATGGGCAAACGTTCCCGGTTTATGGACGTCAGGACCATACATGTCTAGAATATATTGCGGTTCCGTGGAGATATCAGTCAACTCAGGAACAGAAGTTTGCATACGGAAAGCCANNTCATATTGCGATATGCGCGCGTGCGTTTCTGGNTCTCCNACCTCCTCATATTGCTTTCGATTCAACTGGTTNAGTGTTTCAAGCATNCGTTTTCTGGCCTTAGCNCTAACACCCGCTGGNTTNGANAGGAACAATACAGGGTCTCCATTACTACGAAGTAATACCCCTTGNTGTTCAGATGGCAGAAAACCTGATCCCCAAAGTCGNTTGTAGAGAGCTTGNGCAGATTTACGACCNGTCCAAGTGGCGTTCATCACCACNAAAGCTGGTAAATCTTCATTGTCACTNCCCAAACCGTAGCTGAGCCANGCGCCTAAACTTGGTTTNCCAGGCANCTGGTCTCCAGTACAGATATANGTGATTGCCGGATCGTGATTAATGGCTTCNGTATGCACGGTNTTGATGAAAGCCAGGTCCTTAACCATGGTCGCAGTATGAGGNAACAATTCNCTAACCCATGCGCCATCACCACCATTATCATACTTTTTAAATTTGTAAATTGANGGTGCAANTGGAAAACGCGATTGACCGGAAGTCATNGTAGTCAACCGTTGCCCNTTGCGAATAGATTCAGGNAGATCGACATCAAACCAATCNGCCATTTNNGGTTTATAATCAAACATGTCCAACTGGGATGGAGCACCNGACATGAACAGATAAATCGCNCGTTTGGCCTTAGGCGCAAAGTGNAGTGAACCCAAGGCNCCNTTNATGAGNTGGGCTGAATCTTTCCTTTNATTAACTGCNCCGAAACTATNTTCTGGCATCAATGTCGCCAGTGCTGCTGCACCAAGNCCCATAGCTGCNTTACCAAAAAATTGTCTTCGCGTTTCAGTTGTCAGATANTCTTTAAGTGGATCCACTTCTNTCTCCTTAGCCTTTNGTTAATACTTCGTCAAGGTTCAAAAGCAAATTGGTTAACATCGTCCATGCCGCTAATTCTGCCGGTACAAGCCCTTCATCCGCTGGTAACTCACCAATCTGAATTAACGATTCTGCCGCTTCCTGATTGGCATTAAATTCTTCCAAATGAGTCCGAAACGTACTCAATAAAACTTCAGATTCCTCCTCGTCCGGTTGACGTGCCGTCGCCAACTCAAAAGCATAGATCAACTTCTCCTTCTCTGTTTGTCCTCCTTCTTTCATCACTCGTTCCGCAAACACTCTGGCTGCTTCCACATATTGTGGATCATTCATCAGCATCAAAGCCTGCAGCGGCGTGTTGGTTCGTTCTCGCCTAACCGTACAGGTTTCCCGGGATGGAGCATCCAGAATATTCATTTGTGGTGGTGGTGATGTCCGCTTCCAGAAGGTGTACAGACTGCGGCGGTGGACCTTTTCCGCCCCTTCATCTTTAACAAAACGCGCTGTATTGGAACCTGTAATTGCAACAGCATACCAGAGACCGTCTGGTTGTGGAGGTTTCACACTCGGTCCTCCTATATCACCACGCAATAAACCACTGACTGATAGGGCTTGATCCCGCAACATTTCGGCATCCAAACGAAAACGTGGGCCTCGTGACAGTAAACGGTTCTCCGGATCTCTGGCCAGCACTTCAGGCCTAACTTGACTTGACTGCCTGTAGGCGGCAGACGTCAACATCAACTTCATTAGCTGCTTAATATCCCAACCCGATTCAATAAACTCTATAGCTAGCCAATCCAGCAATTCAGGATGGCTGGGACGTTGTCCCTGATTACCAAAGTCTTCTGACGTCTTCACTAGCCCTGTCCCAAACAACTGTTGCCAGAAGCGGTTGACGACCACTCTCGAGGTTAATGGGTGTCCTGGACTTACCAGCCATCTGGCTAAACCCAGGCGATTCTCTGAGGCGTCTTCTCCCATGGCAGGAAGCACTGACGGCGTCGCCGGTTCAACCTGCTGACGACGCTGCGTATATTCTCCTCGGTACAAAACGTAAGAACCTCTCGGTGTCTCCCGCTCCTGCATCACCAGTGTTGTCGGGATAGACTGATCAATCTCATTCTTCTTCTGTTCAGAAATCTCCAGATCCTGGCGTAGTTTCTTCAAGTCTTCAT
>PBXZ01000045.1:0-21454 GCA_002729415.1 Candidatus Poribacteria bacterium
CAGGTTCCGGCCGATCGCGATTAAAATTTCCAATACGTACAGCTACAAACTCGAGTTCAGACTGGCTAGTATACATGTACCCCAAGTCCTCCCCAAAAGCTTTACTGACCGAATAATAGCTTTCTGGTCGAGGCATCATGTCGATTGTGCGGAAAATAGATTGCGGATATGGACTAAGCAAACCTGCCCGACTAGCATAAACAAAACGACGCACACCATTTTGCCGAGCAGCTTCAAGTAGATTATAGATTCCAACAAAATTCTCGGAGGGAAGTAAATCAATACCAGCATTTTGTTGCCGTTCTCCAATAGCAGCACTGCTACTATTAGCTAAATGGATTACCACATCCATATCCTGTATTGCTGCGAACACCGTATCAAAATCTGCCACGCTGCCGATAAGTGTGTCCGGAACATTTGGATTGGATTCAAGATCAAGCCCTCGTAGTTGGTATTTATCTTTTAATCCAGTCACCAACGTTGACCCAACTGCACCATTAATACCGGTAATCAGTATTTTCATTTTTTGTCCTTAAGACGTTCTTAGTTTCGTAACCCTAAATTTCGTAGTGTATCAGCCATCATATTATAAGCGATTTCAACTTTTTCCTTGCGCATATGTGAAAAAGTCTCGACCGAAATATACTTATTGTATCCGCTTTTTCCTAAAGCTTCAGCAAAGGTATGAAAATCAAGCTCATCGTCTTCTTCACCTGGAATTAGAAAAGTACTGTATGGGTACATCCCTTTAACACCCTTCACGTGACAGTGTGTTGTCAATGGTGCTAATCGAGAGGTAACCTCCGCAATGTCAGTGCCTAAGTGATAGAAATTAGTAATATCGTTTAAGAGTCTGAGGTTGTCAGATCCGACGTGCTGAATTAGTAAGGTCACCTTATCCGGAGCATCAATAGTGGTAGCTTCGTGGTTGTGGATATTCATAGTAATATCTAAACTCTCAGCGCGTTTACAGATCGGATTAAGAACGTCAATTAACAGCTTCCATGCAAACGGATCTCCCTTATCACCACCATAACCAGTTAGGAAATTTACACCGCCTGCTTCAAGTCCAACGGCAACATCCTGTAGTTTCGTATAGTGATCGATAGCTTTCTGCTGATCTTCTAATGCCAATTGGTAGAGCCCTCCACCTCGATAAGGGTTAACAACAGAAACAGTCAGATTGTGGTCATCAACCATTTTCTTAACTTGCTGTACGCGTTCACTGGTGACAGTATTTGAATCGATATGCGCGTCTGGTCCGCACATCATCTCTATAGCATCATAACCAGTATCAGCTAAAATTTTGATGACATCTTCTAATGGTAGATCCTGTAATCCTCCGGCATGGTAGGATATGCCAATCATGAATTCCTCCTGATTTTGAATTGAACCATATTCTCAAAGTTAATGATAGTGAGTGAGTTGAAGATGATCGGTGTAAAAATGATTGTATGCTTAACACTACCTGAATTCACATTTGTTTTCAATCGAAATACAAATTATTTCTCTCTTGTTTCGTAACGAATTCGGGGATCCAGCCAAATCAAAAGAAGATCTGAGATTAGTGTGCCGANTACGGTTAGTACNCTNAGCATCATGATCATACTCCCGGCTAGATACATGTCCTGATTCATCAACGCACGTAAGAGAAGTGGNCCTGTGGTNGGNATACCCAACACAATAGANGTGATGACTGAACCTGATACAATACTAGGTAACACCCAGCCGATGTTGCTGATGACAGGATTTAGAGCTACTCGNACNGGGTATTTCAGTAACAGGTTNACTTTCGGNACCCCCTTCGCTCTNGCCGCGATCACGTACGGTTTCNGCAGTTCATCCAACAGATTACCTCGCATTACACGGATCAATGAAGCAGTGCCAGCTGTTCCCAATACAATCACGGGAATCCACAAATGTCCAAGCAAATCCAGAAATTTCCCCAGTGACCANGGTTCATTCTGATAAGGTGGTGAAAAAAGCCCCCCGACACTCAGNCCAAAGACGATGTCAGCAACATACATTAAAACTAGTGCAAATAAAAAATTAGGGATTGCTAATCCAATAAAGCCTAGAAATGTAAAGGTATAGTCCCCCCAAGAGTATTGATTTACTGCTGAGTAGATTCCAATCGGGATAGCCGTTGCGTAGACAAACAACAGGGTCGCAATTGAGATGGTAACTGTTAACAACAACCGCTGAAAAATAAGATCTTTGACTGGCTTGTTCCATTCGAAAGACATTCCCCAATNTCCTTTGAGTAGCCCTTTCATCCAACGAATATACTGGACATAAATCGGCTCATCTAGATTGTAGCGATTTCGGAGTGCTTCTACCAGATCTGCATCGACGGTTTCGCCTGTCTCTCCAAGCGCGGAAATATAAGCGGTAAGNTAATCTCCAGGTGGNAGCTGAATGATGACAAAGGAAATGATTGAAATTGCCAATAAGGTGGGAATCATCCACAATATGCGTTTAACGATCAGACTGAACATTAATCNCCCTCATCATTNTCGATCGTANGTTGATCAATAGCATAGCATTCTGGCGCGGTANTGCCGGGTGTGCGGAAGATCCATCCCGAAACCGCCACTTCTGGNACATTCCGNAACGTATCCTTGACCACAAAGAGCGACGGCACTCGGCCAATTGTACCGATGACCCATAGGTTTTGCCGNTTTAACTCGATGATTTGCTGAAAAAGGCGTACTTGTTCAGTAGGATCGGGTATGCGTTCGATTTGCTGATACAATTCCATACACTTCATCATCTCTTCTGGTGGAACAATCCCTCGCTTGCCGTTAGATAGAAACCATCTAGCATACCCGATGCCTTGAATCGATTCCTGACTAAAAGGAAAAAACCAGCGTGGATCAATGACTGGGATCAGTTCATCCGCTGACCCCCACACGCCGACATCGTGCATCAAAGCGGATTTTCGGGTATAGAACAGTTGTCTTGCTTCTAATTTGAGCTGTGTTTTAATACCTACGTCTGTCCACTGTTTGGCGATCAGTTCAAACATTGGTGTACTTAAAAAAACCGAAGCAATTTCAATGCGAATATGCAACGGTTTACCATCTGGTCTTAAACGAATTCCCGCCTTGTTCCTCGTTTTTAGTCCCATCTCATCCAGTAACCTATTGGCCTCTTCTGGGTGGTATTCAATGTAGGCTTTCTCGTAGGCTTCAGAATAGAAAGGAGAGATGGCAGGTGGTGAAATCTGACATGGTTGGCCGATACCAAAAAAGGCAATTTCGTTCAGTTGCTGACGGTCCATAGCNTATGATAAGGCAATTCTGAAACGTCGATCGGCAAATATTTTCCGTAGAATAGGATCTTTATGGTTTAAATTGAGTGAGAGTGAAGAACCNCCACCACTACTAATCCANAATCGAACACTGTANCCTCTATTCTTGCTGTTNGTTTTGAACCGGGGGAAATTATCAAATTGGAGATGTCGGCCTTGCATTCCAATCTCACCATTCATAGCTTTCATNTTAATGATTTCGGTATCGTAGATCTCAAATGTCATCCGGTCGATATACGGTAGTTGATTTCCATCTCCATCAACTTTCCAATAATACGGATTGCGTTCAAAAACAATCAATTGGGCAGGTGGAGGCACCTTGATGATCCAAGGCCAAAGTCTGGGAACTTCAGTGTTTTGCCAACTAGCTCGGTCTTCAAAAAGCTGGTACCAGAAATCGAACGACTCCTCCTCGGTCATCTCCATCAGTTGTTTCTTAGGTATAAAATCCGGATGAAACTTTTTTAAGTAGTGGGCTGGATATTCGACCATCGGGTAACTTCGACCTGAGGCAAGTGCTTTGAGAAAGAGACCGTAAGGGCTAACGAAACGGAATTTCACCACATGGTCATTAACCTTCTCGACTTCCATTGGTATGCCATCTCGCTGATATTCGCGTGGGACAGTCGGTGTCAGTTCGGGATTCCTGATCACATGGTTGTACCAAAACAGGATGTCATCGACAGTAAATGGCATACCATTTGACCAATGGACACCCTCTCTCAGCCAAAATGTATAGGTCTTTCCTCCATCAGTGATTTCCCATTTAACTGCCAAATTGGGAAAAATCTGCTGTGCCATTGGTCCCCAGCGAACTAATCCGTCGTAGGCCAACCGGGCAGGAAAGATTCCGATGTCGGGTGCGCTGGTTCCATAACGCTGCCAAGTGCCGCCGTATGGACCATTTTGATCAGGTGGATGAATCACCAAAGGATTTTTTGGCAGTCGATCCTCCACAGGATCGACTGCCGTTCTTAGCATCGGTGATTGGTTAAAGATACGAGCTTTAGTCCATTCACCAACTGTGTGTACTCTTCCTTCCATGTGGCAGAATTCATCCTTAGTCATCGGACGAAAAGCCGCACCTGGCGACAAGGTGGACACACGAGATGCTTCTATGTTGGTACCGAGTGTGGTTTCTAGATGCTGGATGTCTTGTTCCTGTCCCCATCTACCTAAAAACCATGTTAGTTGNGCTAGAAGAATGACAAGTAAGACTAGCCCAGCTAAGATAATACCCAATCTCAAAAAAAGACTGGACGAAGTTTTGAAAATCGGTTTTTGGTTGAGGCTCATTCTCTATTACCTTTACGCTGGATTACTCCACCAAATGGCATCGTGCCAGATGTCCTGTAGCAATTTCTCGAAATTCAGGAACCTCTGTTTTGCATCTGTCCTCCGCATATGGACATCTGGGATGGAAAACACAACCAGAGGGTAAATTTGCCGGATCAGCTACTTCACCCGAAAGAAGCGTCCTTTTCCTATCCCGACTTGGTTCAGGAACCGGAACCGCTGCTAACAATGCCTCAGTATATGGNTGCCTCGGTTGACGGAACAATTCATCGGTAGCTCCAAGTTCAACCAGCTTTCCTGCATACATGACAGCAATACGGTCAGAAATATGACCAACAACACTAAGATCATGAGCGATGAACAAGTAAGTCAGTTGGAAGNTTTCCTGCAACTCCTGCAACAGATTTAACACCTGTGCTTGCACCGAGACATCAAGGGCAGATACTGGTTCATCTGCAACAATCAATTTGGGGTGTAGAGCTAAGGCTCTTGCGATGCCAATTCTTTGTCGTTGACCACCACTAAAGGCATGCGGATATCGACGCATATGTTCTGGTTTTAAACCAACTTGAGTGAGCAATTCCTGTACACGCTGTTCTCGTTCTGACCTATCTGAGACATTGTTAACCAACAATGGTTCACCAATAATATCAAACACTGTCATACGCGGGTTCAACGAAGAGTAAGGGTCTTGGAAGATCATCTGCATGTGTTGTCGTAGTGGCCTCAACGTTTCCTCTGTTGCCGTGGCCAGGTCATATGAACGGTCATCTAAACGAAACAATACTTGGCCATCAGTGGGTGATAATGCCCGNAATATTGATCGTCCGACGGTTGTCTTACCAGACCCGCTCTCACCGACCAATCCCAGACATTCACCATGATACAAATCGAAACTAATCCCATCAACAGCACGGATCTGTCCAACCACCTGATTGAAGAATCCTTGCTTGATAGGAAAGTACTTCTTCAGATTTCTAACCTGTAAAAGAGGCTCTTCGTTCACTGGATTTTGTCTTTCTCTCGAATGAAACAAGCTACATGCTGATTGGTTCCAAGTTGGGATAGCATGGGAGGGTCTCCTTGATTACAACGCCCATCTGAAAATTCTTCACAGCGCGGATGGAACGGACAGCCGGTTATTTGCTCAAATGGGCTGGGAACAGATCCGGCAATGACCTTGAGTTCCGTTTTTGGTTGTTTCCCGCGTCTTGGGATAGACTCAAGTAAAGCCTGAGTGTATGGATGCTGCGGATTCGTAAACANGTTAGTCATTTCGGCCTGCTCGACAATCCGCCCCAGGTACATGACTGCCACTTGATCTGCCATTTCTGCAACAACACCAAGATCATGTGTAATTAGNAGGATCGACATTTCAAACTCGGTCTGTAAATCCCGCATGAGTTGCAGGATTTGGGCTTGGATGGTCACATCAAGCGCGGTTGTTGGTTCATCGGCGATCAACAACTTGGGTTGACAGANCAAGGCCATTGCAATGATCNTCCGTTGGCGCAGGCCTCCACTCATTTGGTGCGGATATTGGTTGAAGCGTTCAACCGGATTCGGGATGCCAACCCGTTGCATCATGTCAATTACCTGTAACCGTGCTTCCGTTTTTCCAAGGTTCGTATGGAGTGTTAGAGCCTCCATAACCTGATTACCAACCGTATGTACGGGACTCAGTGAGGTCATCGGTTCTTGAAAGATCATGGCAATTTCACTCCCACGGATTGCCCTGATTCTCTCACCCCCTTCTGTGAGGTCTGTTAATACAACATCATCTGAGTTCGATCGATGAAACACAATTTTACCGGATACAATTCGGCCGGGTGAGGCAATCAACTGCAACACTGAGAAGGCTGTAACGCTCTTTCCGCATCCGCTTTCACCNACGATGGATATCGTCTCGCCGAGAGGAATCTCTAGATTGACACCATTTACGGCCCGAACAATACCTTCATCCAAAAAAAAATGTGTCTGCAAATTCTGGATGGATAACAATGTGTTTTTCATAAAATGCCTAGCGTTCGTAAGGATCAGCGGCGTCTCTTAATCCATCTCCCATGAAATTGAACACCAATACAGTCAAGATTACGAAGGCCGCGGGACTCAACAACCACGGGTAAAAGGCGACAGTTCGCATGTTTTGCGCTTCTTTCAGTAGAACCCCCCAACTGGTAATGGGAGGACGGAGACCGAGACCAAGGAAACTTAGTGAAGTCTCGCCAATAATCATGGCGGGTATAGTCAAAGTAAGACTAACGATAATATGACTCATAAAAGATGGTAGTAGATGATGCCACATAATCCGGGTTTGGCTGGCACCAACCAGAAGAGCTGCGGTGGCAAAGTCTTCCTCTCTCAATGATAGGATTTTACCTCTAACCTGACGTGCTAGACCAGTCCAACCAATAATTGATAGCACAACGGTAATACCAAGGTAGATCTGTAGGGACGACCAAGAAGACGGAAGTGCAGCAGAAAGTGCCAGCCATAAAGGAATCTGGGGAAAAGACCTGAGAATCTCAATCATACGCTGGATCAGATTGTCAACCCAACCGCCGAAGTATCCAGAGACGGCACCAATTGATAATCCCAGAAAGAAACTCAGGCTGACCCCAAGCAGACCAATGGTGAGCGAGATACGTGATCCGTAAATGATCCGTGAGAGCAGATCTCGGCCCATGGAGTCTGTCCCCAGCAGAAACAGCGTACCATCTGAATCAACACCAATGAGGTGTCGATCCATTTTGAACAATCCCCAGAATTTGTAGGTCGGACCTTTAACCAATAAACGGATNGGGTATTTNCGTGTCAGATCTTCTTGGTAAGATTTTTGAAGTGTTTCTGGGTCACGTTGTCCTTTTAAACCATACACAAAAGGCCAGAGATGAAACCCATCTTCAGAAAAAAAATGGAGGCGCTGTGGCGGTGCATANGTATAAGAAGTCTCTTGGAACGACAACGAATAAGGAGCCAAGAATTCGCAGAAAACNGCTGTAAGATAAAGCACCAGAAGAACTGTAGCAGACCAAACGGCAACACGGTGCTTGCGAAATTTCCACCACATTAACTGCCACTGTGAGGCCGTGTAGGTATTGGTGTCGTCTTTGTCTCTATTGGAATCCGGAATTACTGATGAAGGAGCGGAGGGTATTTCTGTTTGGATTCGATTCTGCACGGTGTATTATTGATTGATAATTGACCTATTAGATGAATGCTGTTAAGTCAGCATATCAACCGGTGCTAACCACTGTCAAGGTCAATTTTACCAGTTTGTTATTTGTAGATGTATTGATCAAGTTCTATATAGCTCTGTTTGCCCTCGACAAAAACGTGGGCCACACCGTCAGAAAAATCCGAAGCCCAGTCAAACTGNGGTTTGATTATTACCTTACCTGTCTTATCGATAAAGCCGTATTTTTTGTCTACCATGACACGTGCTAACTCTTGTGAAAAATCGTAGGCATCATCAAAATTCGGGACAATGATAACCCTCCCTTTGCCGTCTATGTATCCCCANTTATCTCTCATTTTTATAGCGGCCAATTTCTCAGAGAATGGTAAAGCATCATCAAATTTAGGAGGTATGACAATCTCTTTCTTGCTATTTACGTATCCCCATTTTCCATTTTGCTCAACAGGTGTCAAATCGGATTGGTTACATGCACAGATTAAGGAACACATCCCAATGATGACGATCCAAAGTATCTTAACCCAATTATCCAGTGGCATTGTTTTGCTATCTTGTTTTCTTTCTAACTAATTTNCAACAACAATAGTTTTCCAATCTACTGATGTCCGGCCTACCATATCGACTGTTGCTGTCCGTAAACGATAGGTTCCAGNCCATTCAAGGCTAAAGTTAATTTCTATTGTATATCTTGAATCGTCCAGATTGATAACCCGTGGTTCCAAATCTTCCCAATGCAGAAATCGGTAATCCTCTTCATTAGGACCATAGAGTTCCCAGCAGACCATGACATTGTTGTAGATTCCCTGAGCGTCAGTGCCCGTAGTGTAGTAAACTGTGGAAGATCCTTCCATTATAGTAGCGCATGCCGTGATTTCCAGTGGTAATTCTCCTTCTTGGTTTGAGAGTTCAACGGCAAGGTGAGGAGGTATCCCCGACGGTCGAACTGGCGTTCTCGCTTTCTCATAGACACTTTTTTCACCTTCTTCAAGAACCTCTACCTTACCATCTTCCCTAATGCGAATCACTTCCCGATAATCCAGTAGGTTTAATCCGTCCAAGTTCCACAGGAGATCATAAGCAACACCGAGCCGGATACATCGTTCTATTTCGGTGAAAAAGTTGTTCATCACCACACGATACTTGATGTTTTCTTGATTTAGCCGTTCCAAATTCAGTTCATCGAGTCCCCATAGGTTGCCTTTTCCCATGTAGACGTGTCCGAGATTGTAACCTGGTGGTAGAAGAATGACAACTTCCGCTACTTGTTTAAGTTTTCCCAAATTTCTATGGGGATGACTTTCCGCATGGGCTCGCAGATTTCTTGATAGAGCTAAATATTCATTATAAGGCACACAAGCCAATTGGTAGGAATCCCAATAGAGGAAAAATTTCGCGCCTAAATCGTAAGCGTGGGTTTGCAGCCAAAAAGTATCTGCTCGATCAACTGCACCATAAATGCTCATCCCCCAATCTTTGTCTGTCAATCTAGAGGCCCCGCGGAGAAACCCATATATAATGCTGGCTAAATTCTTCGGGTTATCAACTGGGATCTGGCAACCGTAAGCCATATTCATCTCGGGTAATGTTCGAAGTGTACCAAAGCGCCCAGGCGGTTCGAAGACCATGGCCGAAGGAACTTCACCTTCGTCTGCTTCACCTTCTGTGAGTTGGTGGAGGGCTGAGCTTACCATTGTCTCCCAGCTATATATATTTCGTTGAAGGAAATTCATTTCACCGAGATCCACGTCTGAACGTGCTGACAGTTCATTTATTAACCTGACTGGGGCTCCCTGGTACTTCACCTGTCGGAAATAGTCTTGAAAATTCTCGAGCGCGGCTTGTGGTGTAACAGATTTCCGAAATGACTGATCGGACTCCAACCTAGGACGAATGACGCTGTCTCTAGTACAAACTGCTGGTTCATCCATGAAAATGGTTGGCCCCAGATAATTGCTTCGGTACAAATACTCCGGATACTCAATTTCTTGACCACTTATCCCCCAATAGAACACATTACATTGATCAATCCATTTGACTTGTTTCGTATCAACCCGTAAACAGTTGATACCAGCATCAATCATTTCAAGGTAGTCATTTTCGGTTAGTTGAACCAATTCATAATCAGACTGATCATAGCGACGTGTCTCATCCTTCTGCTTACTGTTATGGGCAGGACCAATTAGAATATCAGGAGTGAGGAGAAGAACCTTTGTTCCCACTGGCATAACAGGGTTTTCTAGGTGATCCAAACTGTCAAGGAGGTAGAGGTGGCCTAGGTATTTCAGTTTTTGCTGAAAGATTTCTTGTGAAGGTACATCTTTGATTGGTTGGGGGATAAGGTATGGCCAACAACCAAGACTAGGCAACACCGCATTACTTTTAAACTTATGGCGAAATTCCAGTGGTTGGCTATCCCTTTCTTGCAGGATATATCGAGCGACGTTATGATTAGCTTTGGTCGACTTAAATACTGGATACGATTCAACAAGTAGCCAGACACAAAATCCATCTTCATTTGTTTTTTTTGCCTGTAAGTTTAACCACTGGTATTTTTTTTTGCTAGTTTCTTCAACTTTTCCCAAAGTAAGAATTAAAGTTCTAACAGTGGATTTAGGAACATCCTTTTCTTGAACATAACGATACTGTGCTGTTGTGCCCGGTATACCAAGAGGGAAATTGAGTTTTTGACCATTAGTTTTGTGTTCCTTCATTATGCTTGTGTTCCCTTCATTATGCTTGTGTTTTTTCATTTGTCTCTTAGAGAAATCTGGTAATAGGAAATTGTGCTTCCTATGAAACTAATGTTGTAAACCAATCACGCACTCGAACCTTATCCAAATCATCGCCAAACCCTAAACTAAACCAGCCAGAATAATCTTTGGCATTCAGCCGTAAGAACAGCGTTTCAAAGTCGATATTCCCTTCACCAGGAACGAGATGGATTTCATATTTTCCTGTATTGTCGTTTAGCCTTACCTGACCAATATTTTTTGTTCCAAACTCATCCAAGAATCCCTGCCATCCTTCAGGAACCAGATGGCCATGCGCGACATTGAATGCCCACTTAAAATTTGGAGACTCAATCTTGTCCAAAAACCAGTGTGTCTCTTCAATGTTGTGAGGAATATAGTGAATTTCGGCCAGATCTGGTTCTTTGTTATGGTTCTCAAAGAAAACGACAACGTTGACCCTTTCCGCTTCTTCTACCAAACGTTTCATCCGATCAACAGAAGTTTCTCGGCGTCGCTGAACATCACCGAAATGATAGCCTCCATGTCCAATCAACCAACCACAACCCAAGCGAGCAGCTAAGTCAAGATTAGCAAAAAGGTATTGATCTACTGCTTCTGCCATGATAGGCACATACTCAGCATTGTTAATCGCCGATGATGGATGGATGCCAATTGCGATGCCGTGTACTTCACACAAATGGCGGATCATTCGGACGCGGTCAATGTCGAAGGAATCAATATCATTGGGAGGTAGATCTGCTTGAAAGTCGATATAGCTAAACCCATTCTGAGCAGCCCAACGGATCGATTCCTCAATGGGTTTGCTTTTTGGGGCATCGAAGCCGAAACGATCCTTCATAGTCTTTGTTGTCCTCCTAAAATCAGTACGCTTTTCAACAGCCTTTGTTGATTGTCAGTTATCAATTCGATAGTGTTCAATTGCATCTTCGTCAAGTTCTATTCCCATTCCCGGTTCTTGCGGTATTTGAAGACAACCGTCTTTTACCGTGTATAGCGTCTCAGACGTAACTAGCTGNTTTAAAGGAGACCAAGCATCTTCAGGTAAAGCAGGTGGTGTGGTGTAAACTAATTCTTGTATACGGCAGGTACGGATCGTTGCGGCAACTTGAAGAGAGTAAACCAGATCCATNCCGTGCGATCCGTGAAAAACACATTCTACGCCAAACATTTCCGCCATACCAGCTATCTTTTTTAATGTACTGATGANATTGGCACAATGCGGTTGAACGATATCAAAGGCTTCTCCTTGCATATACCCACGGTATACCTCGGCCGGTTGATGTTCTCCACCAGTGATNGCAATTTTTGTTTCAGCCCGAAGTCGTGCGTGAAGTTGGACNTCACCACGAGTAAAGGGTTCTTCCAGCCAAGTNGCATCCACTTCTTCCAACGCTCTGGCGGCTCGAAGTGCAGTAGCATAATCCCAAGTGGTACCTGAGTATTGTGCTGTCCGGTCTACCATAACCTCTACCTTATCCGGTCCGCCAACCAATTCCCGAATCAACCTAATGGCTTCGACATCTTCCATCAGGTCCGGCCGAAAAATGCGAATCTTGACCGCCTTGTAGCCCTGTTCTACGTACCTTAACACATCCTCGGCCTGTTGCCGCGGGGTTACGTCGGTTTGGTCTGCCGCGCCAGGCCAAACGCAAGTTAGATACAGGGGGATTTCTTCACGGTATGTCCCTAACAGTTTGTGTAGTGGTAAGTTTGCAGCTTTACCCATGATGTCCCAAAGAGCATTTTCCGCACCATACCATTGATCAAGGCCTGCCTCCAGATGTCGTTCAATCTGAAACGGATCTTTACCTACTAAAAGCTGGCTGACAACATCGGTATCTACCAGATGGAATCCATAGCCCGTGAGACCTTGGTCAGTACGAATTCTAGTGATGTCTGCAGTATTATAGTGTGTCCATGGAAGTTTCTCACTAGAGAGTGGAACTTCTACGCGAAAACTCTCAACAGCAGTTACTTTCATAGTTTATCTGTCTTGTAATGGATCCCTACAGGAAATTCTCATTTATCCAAGAAACTCCACTATTCATGTGTGGACGAGACCCAGATGGCAATATAATTTGTTTTAATCATGACGCCAAACGGTACGGTCGCGGCATGCTAAATTATCTCTGTTTGATCCGTTGTTCAAACGCATTAATTTCCTCTTTTCCTTCTAAGACCCCTATCTCCAGATGGAAATCACGGATTTCGCNAGGCTGGATGTAATTTAGATAGCCATGCTTACGGTTCCAAGCACGACCTAGCATACTAACATTACCAGGTTCAATACCAGTAACATACGAGCCTTTGTGAAAATGTTGCCATTGCGTAATTACGGGCATTTCTTGGATAGGAAATTCCCAATAGATTCCAAGCTTTAGTTCATCATTAACCAACGCCACCTGCACATTACCTGCTTCATCTGCAATTGGACGATGTATATAGACATCATCATGCGCTTTTCCCTGTGGAGATTGGGCTATCTGATATTCTTCCGGTCCAACCGTTCTATCTTCTAGCCATTCNGTAGTCTGTTGACTGTTGATCACCAAACGGGTACCCAGATTAAGAAGAGGGAAACCTGGATTAGAATGATAGACAAACATNANTGGNGAAGGATCAACGCTAAGGTTCTCGATTTGATCGTGAATTCGCAGGCATTTCTCGCCTAGCACAGTAGAAATCTCTCGGGTGAGTTCCAAGTTTGTGCCGAAGACCACTGCTTCACGTATCTTACCGCGTACACGCACAACGTAATCCTCCCCTTCCCAGTTACATTCGGTTGCCACATTCTTCGCTGGGAGAAAAGAGAGACGGCCATGAAGTCCAAGCTCCTCATTTTCCTCTTCCTGATCCACTTCAGGATGNCCAGTAAAGATCATACCGCAACTAGTNACCAAACCGCCAAAGAACCCGCGCATCCAGCCATAGCCCTGAGGCTCATAGAAGGCGGGGCCGACATCTCCAGTGCTGCTACGAAAGCAGAGAGACATACCCCGGTAATGTGCCGAAGCAATGTCCAGAGAACGACCTGGTAGAACAGAGAAACAAAGCCCCGAAGCATTGAAGACTTCAATTAAGTCGGCTCCTCGTTCATTTCCTTCNACCAATTCTGCTCGGCGGGCACCAGCCAGTTGGGTCATATCACCAACTAATTCCAGNAGTTGTTGTTTGCAATACTTGCGTCCAAAAAGTTTCGGCACTGTTACCCTCCTGGAAAGTAGTCAGCCAGAATCATCCACACAAAAGCTGACTCAAACCGATTTTTTTATCATAACATACCTTGTCGATTTGATACTAAATTACTTTTGATAGCATTGTCGACATATACAAATAGCACTTTTACTCTAGTTGAAATACCAGCGAAATGTCAAAACACCGAATAGATGTTAATTATAGAGGAAGTTTAAAAAAACTTAGATCCAAAGCAAAAGTGGGTGNTACCTAACCTCCGATGATAACGGTGATTATCGGTAATTTTATGATTTTTAAGATCTCGACGTTTTTGGTGATTCCGACACTTTTCAAATGTTCTTCGATTGCAGTCGAAGAACTAGCTACAGTAGTTCGAAAAACGATAACTGCAGTTGACTCCTACTATCCGAACCCGGATGAAGAACCTCTCCCGGCCTGATTACACAATTATAATCTCGTATGACTAACTCAGACTAACCCGTGATAACGGCCCATCCAATAGGGAAGGAGAAAAATCGTTGGGTCTTCTTCCGTTCTCCCTCCACCAGCGTAATCCAGAGTATANGGATTGCCATTCCATTTCATCATGCGTCGTTCATCNGCAGGAAGTGGGACAACTGATTGGGGTTCGTTTATACCTGGTTCTTCAGCTGCAATTTCAATGTCAGATCGGTGACTGTTAATAACTGTCCAGCATATCAGATCCATTGGAAGGCGTTGCAAACTGTCAATCGATTGTTGGTAGTAGTAATGGTTGCCTGTCAATGCCCCATAAGCAAAATTCCAGAGAGGATTGCATTCGGCGCTTATGATCTGCCAACTTCGCTGAAAACCAAACATGTAAATCGACCGCAAATCCGGATCTGTTTCGTATTTTAGGAGAGGATAATAGACAACCAACGCCAGTTCATCGTCAGAGTGATTAGTTGGGTCCGGAGCAATTAACTTTTGATCAATTGAGTTGAGTGCGTAATGATGTTGGTGAATTAAGTGGAGATAGGCTTGATGAAACTTTTGGTCGCCAGTAATATGATGTGCAGTTTTAAGCATCGATAAAATTTCTAACGAATTCAGATTGCGTTGAAGTTTCCATTCACCATTAAGCATTCGTGGAGACCAGACTCCCCAAGTAGTGTGTTGCCCGTCCAAATCGATTAAAAGAAAATCATTGTCAACAATATACGTCATAATTCGGTGGACAACTGCGGCAATATTTTGCTTCTCAGTCTCGTCGGCCACCAAATCATAATAGACTGAGTAAGCAAACAGATGACCATCAAGTTCGTCGGAACTAGTATCTCCTTTCCATTCATATAATCCATCTTCTGTGTCGTGCCATTCGCCGTGCGATTTATCGACAGGTTCTCCTTTTTGAATTATTGAGCGTGCAGGAAGCCCATCAATGGGAGTAATCGATTCAAGTTGGATTATAGCCTCCATCGACTTGCGGGCGAGTTCTTTAGCAGTAGGTTGGCCTGTAGCCGCATAGCGAAAACTCTGGGTTGCTACATAGAGTGACGTCCAAAGCCCATCATTATCTGAAGCTTGATACATGCAGTTGCTTAGATCTCCTGGCTTCTTGAGATTGCAAGAAGTGATATAACCTCGTCGATCATGGCGAGCAAGGGCTATCTTCTGGAAAACCTCAGCTTTTTGTTCTAGCGTATACTTTCTCTTTTCAATTTGGCTAATTCCTTCGGAAGTTGCTATGAAAGTTGTACTATCATCTTGAATAGAGATTGCATTGATACGATCATCAAGCAACCACCGTTTTGAGTGGAAGTATTCCCACTTTCCGTTATCCCACAATATGGCACCCAAGGTGGTGCCAATCCATCTTTGACCGTAGGGACCAAGCCTGATTCGGGTAACATCTTCGTATGGCATGCCACTTTTACTTCCATTAATGAGATACCATTCTGTTTGACGATCAAAAACGGTAACTCCTGCATTCGATCCGATCCAGAGATGGCCATGTTGGTCGATTTCAATGCACCGAAGGTTGTTACTGGGTAATCCGGAATTCTTTTGGTTAAACAATACTACTTCTCCACCACAATAGCATATGAGGCCGTTATCAGTTGCCAACCAAATTCGTCCGTCATTATCAATGACCATGTCTTGGATGTTATATTCAATAAATTCCTTATCAAATTGATGCCAAGTGCCATCTGGCATTCGGAAGTAGATTTTATTGGATCCGGATATCCACACTTGTCCTCGATTATCTTCTGCTATTGTCCGAATCCTTTCTGGTATTTCAAGGACAATTTGGTAGTTTTTGTCAAATAAACAGTGTTTGGCAACACTCCATAGTTCCTGATTACTGTCTACATATAGAATCGAGATATCCGCTATCTCGGCTACTAGTGTCCACTTGACACCATCGAATCGAGATAACCCTTTTGAAGTACCAGCCCAGATACTATTTTGGCTATCAACAGCGATTGATCGGACATCATTACTTGGAAGTCCATTCGTAATTGTATGATTTGTTCGGAATTTTTGCAGATATTCAATCATCAGGTCCTGCTTTTATATAATCTTGGTAGAATTTTCAATTTGAGATTAATCGTACACAATCCAATTAGTAGAATCAAGTTGGCACCAAACCATTTGACATTCATCCGTAATCTTTAACANCTGTTAAAGATTACGGATGCTAAGACCAAACCTAACACCCAATTCTGATTTTTTTACACTGAAATTAATCTCATGTTACAATATAATCACTTTAGTTGCATACTATTTTCAGAATATTAGGATGATGATTATGCCCAAGAAATATTTGTATTCCATAACTGTTGCAACCATTACATTTTTGACAGTCTCAACTTACCAAGTCGCAAATGGACAAGAATTCGTCACCGATGGATTAGTCCTTTATTACTCTTTTGATAAGGATACTGTGACAAAGAACAAAGTAACAGATTTGTCTGGAGAAGGTAATGACGGTAAGCTTATAGGGAAGTTAAAGTCCATNGACGGGCCACCGAAAGGGGATTTTGGTCAAGCCTTTGAATATGAGGGTGANGCCGATTGTTACGTTGAAATTCCGGCCCTTGGAGATTGGGAACAAGTTTCTATCGAGTGTTGGGCGATGGAAAACGAGTTTNNTNNNATNCAAGGAATTGTCTCCACTTCGATGTGGGAGGCAGGTAAAGTTCACTTCAAGTTTGAGGGTAACGAGATACAGGTTCATAAGAATGACGGCGTTAAGATCCGCATGCCCGCTGAAGCTGAGACATGGTACCATATCATTTACACTTCAGATCCCAAAGATGGTGGTCCAAAAAGTCTGAAGCTCTACGTAGATGGCGAATTCATTCAAGAAGGTGCTGCGGGAAAAGCCCCTGAAAACATGAAGGAACGCAGGGTGGGTAGCGAACACGACGGAAGGTTTCTAAAAGGGGCGATTGACGAAGTCCGAATCTATGACCGAATTTTGGAGGAGAAGGAAGTCGAACAGAATTTTAAAATCAAGTCCAATAATATGCCGGTGGACCCGTTGGACAAACTGACGACCTCTTGGGGATATCTTAAATCTCGTATGTAGCCTACTAATTCAATCCTGCTAGTACATCAAAAAAAGTGGGAAAAGTTTTATTAACACAACCCGGATTCTTAATTTTGATTCCGGGTTTTTTAATGCCGATTAATGAAAAACTCATCGCTATTCGGTGATCATGATAAGTGTCTATTTCAGCTGGTTGGATCTCTGAGACTGGCTCAATTTCAATTGCGTCATCGTATTCGGTAACGCTGACACCAAGTTTTCGTAACTCTGTCACCACTGCGTGGATGCGGTCAGTTTCCTGCCAACGGATATGTTCAATGTTTCGGATGGTTGTTTTTCCTTTTGCAAACGGAGCGATAGCTGCCAGCGTAAGTGATGTGTCAGAGATTTCGTTCATGTCCACATCAATACCTGTCAACCTTTCTGTTCCAACAACTTCAATCGCACTGTCTTTTAAAAAAACCTGACATCCCATTTCTTGGAGCACATTAACAAAGCGTATGTCCCCCTGCACGGAATTAAGGTTCAAATTCTCGAGACGAACCCTTCCACCAGTAACTGCGGCTAAAGCGAAAAAATAAGATGCATTCGATGCGTCTGGTTCGATCTGATAATTCCGTGGTGTGTAGATTTGGTTACCATAAACCTTAAATGAATAATAGTTTTCGTTAACGACATCTGCTCCAAACGCGCGCATGACCGAAATAGTAATGTCGATATACGGTTTTGAAATCAGATTGCCCTCAAGCTCGATTTCCATGCCAAGTTGGGTCACTGGAGCAATCATCAATAGCGAGGTTAGGAACTGACTGCTTTTATTGGCGTTGAGACGGGTTTTCCCTCCTCTGAGTTTTTTAGCCTCAACAATCAGGGGAAAGCGGTCATTATTCAATTCTGACCGGATTTCAACCCCAAGTTGCCTAAGAGCATCCAGTAAATCTCCGATTGGACGACTATCACGCATTGGAGGATCCCCATCAATACGAAATCTGCCGTTTCCCAAAGCAACATAACTAACAAGTGGACGAGCGGCAGTTCCTGCGTTACCGACGTACAGATCCGCTTGATTGACAGGGATATCACTTCCATTGCCCACGACCTCAAAAGTACAGTTTTCTGGATCCGCTAAGATCGATACACCTAACTTCCGCAACGAATCGACCATGTGATCCGTATCATCGCTGAACAATGCACCAGATAAGTGTGATTTCCCATTTGCCAATGAAGCAATCAACAAAGCTCGATTCGTATAACTCTTTGAACCAGGAACCTTTACAGTTGCATCAATAGGTTTCTCAATTGGTTTAATCTCGATCATGTTCGTCATTTTNAAAGTAAATCGGATCGGGTTTCACCCATTCTTCTTCACCATCTGACCAGACTTCACGTTTCCAGATTGGAACGATTTGTTTGAGCCGATCCATAGCGTACTTACAAGCCTCAAATCCATCTTTACGATGCGGAGATGCAACCGCCACAGCCACACTGACTTCACCTATTTCAAGACGGCCAATACGATGCAAGATGGCGACCTTTTCGATTCCCCATTNATCTCGTATCTCATCGGCAATATCAGCCATTTTCTTTTCTGCCATNGGGATATAGGCTTCATATTCAAGGTANGCGGTCTGACGTCCCCCCGTATTGTTCCGAACTGTTCCAAGAAAGGTGACAATTGCTCCGGCATCGTCGGCTTCAACAGATTGGATGACGTTATCCGCAGTAATCACTCTTTCAGTAATCTTAAACATTCTTTTTTCCCTACACCNAATTATNCTGCCTAATACAATGGTGGGATANCGGTAAANTTCATATTCAAATGTATAACTTTCTGNGATATCAGATATTTTTCGCTCAGGTTGGTTGAGAATNCTACCTNTATTATGATAATATCCCTGACATAGATGATTTTACCTTCAACAACAACCAGTTGATTCTTTTGAGGATTANTATTAAATGTGTGGTCGTNTNACATTTGTTTCTGATCAAACAACTTTAACCNAGACTTTCCCCAAATTCAATTTTTCCGGCTATCATCATGTTCCTCGGTACAATATCGCACCATCGCAACCAATCCCTGTTGTCGCCAACACAGGCGCTTTCGAAGTTGAATACTTTCATTGGGGATTGATCCCTCACTGGGCCAAGGATCACAAGATCAGTTCCAAAATGATTAATGCCCGATCTGAAACTCTCGCAGAAAAACCTTCCTTCCGAACCGCTTATCGNCANCAACGCTGCTTNATACTTACCGATGGCTTTTACGAATGGAAGAGNAACGAGGACGGCAGCAAATCACCAATGTATATTCAAACAGTATCACGCGCACCTTTTGCCTTTGCTGGGTTATGGGAAAGTTGGNCTCCACCGAGAGGCAATCCAATTCGATCCTGTACTATCATCACTACAAGCGCTAACACATTCATGTCGCAGATTCACCACCGAATGCCAGTGATTCTTGATACCAAAGATTTTGACCAGTGGCTTGTTCCTGAAGAGAANCCAGCAGACCAATTGCAAGGTCTGCTGAAACCGTATGAACCGGNAANCTTGGTTGGNCATCCNGTATCATNATATGTTAATTCACCCAAAAACGACTCTTCTGACTGTACCCTACCAATTTNACTCAATTTTTATATTGTGACCGATCCACATTACCACCGTATTTCATGGTATAGAAAAGTAGGTTTGTCATGAACCGATGTACATCTGCTGATCTACGCATACGCAACATTGTTCGACTGTTAATCTCTGCTGTTTCCATGGCACACATATAGTCTTTTCGATTATAAACTACAGCCAACCGTCTTCCAATTGTAATTCCTTTATGAAACCTGAATTTTGTGGCCTGCGGTTTGTTTTCACTTCTCCAGTAGACATCACCACCATTAGGTGGTACTGAAAGTTCATAGTAAGCTTTATAAATTTCGTGATTGTATTGTATGTGCTCGAGTGGATATTCGGGGAGGATTTGACCGAGTTCGAACTCGACTTGCCTGGCAAAGAGACCGTTAAAACCACAATCATCAAAATAAAGCATTCCACCACGTTCAACTAGGTATTCTCGTAAAGCGGCTCGTTCTACCGGACTGAATCCATCCGTCAAAGGACCACCCTTTACCATGTTACGCCCAACTGTGATATCTTTATCATGTCCCGTCATGAAAATAATGGGAGCGTCTAATATTTTTCTGTCCGTTAATGGTAAGGCTCCTCCTTCGAACTTCATATCCGCTCTCAATCGCGTATGATCCCCTAGCCACGTCATAAAACTTGGAATTGCGGTTGGATCCTGCCACCAATCAGACAGAGAATGCTTGAGACGAATCAGTCGAATATGCCCTTGAACATCCTTGCCTTGACCGACAATGATGGCACCAAGTCGGTTATCAGGGACCTTAATCAAATCCTGAAATTTTGATGATGACAGATCAGCTGAATCAGTTGCACCTGTTGTCTCAAGGATAGATGAAATTCCTTTTGAGTCTTTTCTCCCTTGACTTTGGGCACGAAACTGCCCCGTTTTTATTCCTGACCCACTTTTAACTTCAGTTGGAGATCCACCTGGCCGCTTCAGCATATATTCTCTAGGGTTCGCCGGCAGTTTTGCTGTGGTTGACATTGGATCTGGAATCCTATCAGGTAATTCTGGATTGCGAGAGAAATTTCGATGTATTGGTTCCGCAGATAATTTAGCTGTTTCCGCAACTTGGGTTGGAGCGGTAATCTGCACTTGAGGGTAAGGAGTTTTGCGCAGTGATGGTTTAAGCGTAACCCGTCGTTGGACACGATCCACAATTGGTTTTTTAATCCTGCGAATAGTTGGAAGTGGAGCATTTACCATATCAATAGGAATGGATTCGGTAGGTACTCTAGGCTTTATTGTTAATGCAATATAAATCACAAAAATGGCGTGGGCAATGAATGAGATTGTGAGTGCCGGTGAAGTTCTTTTCCAATTCCTCTTATCGAACCAATTTGTTGGTGAGCTGAAAGCAGAAGATTGATGATCAGTGGCACTGAAATTGTGAACTTGATTACCATAAGTGACTTGGATCTGGTTATTTCCTGTGGATTCAATTTCAATGCTTTCAGAGCCTGCTTGACGAATAATATCACTCAACCAGAGAATAGGGATTTTGGACGATCCGGAAGAGACAATTTCAGCATCTACAAGAATTTTT
>PBXZ01000046.1:0-27597 GCA_002729415.1 Candidatus Poribacteria bacterium
GCAGTCGCTTTAAATCCACCATTATCCATATAACCGCCATCAGGACCATACCAGTCCATAATCCAAGGGACATCCGCACGCTTCGAGTTTAGCACTTTTGCCGGATTATTCTTCAATTCGTCCGCTTTTTTGAGAGGTCCGCCTGTAACATTTGGTGGCGCAGCTATTACTGTTTGAATAGCTATCAAAAATGCGACGGCTAAGCATAACGCAAAAACTTTTTTCATATTCTAAATCCCTCCGAATGAAACGCAATTGTTTTTTGCTTTTCAGGTTGTAATTTTGAACGATTTAATATTAACCAACAATGGTTAACCATCTAATTCAATCACGTTTTTGTGGAAAAGTCAAAGAATTTTTCGGTTTTCTGTAATTTAGTGGTAATAAATTGCGTTATTTTTATTTGAAACGGGCAAAAACTGTTTTCTTATTTAGCATTGTACCTAGTAAATAGTTGATTTGTGTCTCATATGGAATAGTAATTGGCTGTTTTGTAAGTAACAGATAAGGAGTTTTGTTGTTTATAGTGTTTTATAAAGTTAACTTAGTGTGCTAAAAATGTGCTAAAAATAAAAATGACAGTTGACTTTTGTGAGAATTTTGATATAATTTTCATAGAATGAAGCTAGGTGTCGCTCATCGTAGAGTGTGATTGATGTTGTTACACCTAAAACCTTGGATTTTATGTTTTTTTGAACGGGAGGAATTTGTACATGCGAAGACTCAAGATTTGCTCTTTGTTTGTGTTTGTAGCGTTTTTGATTCCAGTGCAGTTTGTGGCTGCTGGTGGAGATGTAATTAAAGGTGGTCCCCTTAAAGAAAAGGATTGGATGACAGATGCGGCAGAAGCTCCGCTAAACGAAAAGCGTGATGATGCACCGTGGATCACCAAGTGGTTGGTACCGGATGGTGGTTACATGGCTAATGGTGGGTTTGCTGTGTCGGCTCCCAAAGACCTCATTGATGAAGCCACAAAAGGGAAACTGGATCAGATTGCGTTATCGACTTATGAAGGTTTGTTGGAAGCTAATAGGATCGGAATTGATTTTCCCAAAAAGAACCATATGAAAGGTGCTGTAGGTGATTTTATAGTCGTCAATTTTGAACCGGCTGAAGCTGGTGGGCGTAATATGTCCTCCAGATATGGCTTACCCGATACCAATAATTTCGACACCTATCAAATCATTGTCATTGATGCACCAGGCGACATGAAAGCCATCATGTCACCATCACAGGATGATCACGCACAAATCTGGATTAATGGTGAAAAATGGTTCAACGACTCCAGATGGACTGGCTCTCCGATAGAAGTTGATTTTGACATTGAGGTACAACTCAAGGCCGGAGGGAACGTTCTTCTATATCGTTGTGGTGAATCTGGCGGTCATGATTATGCCAACCTTCATCTGGATGACAAAACCATGGGCAAAGTAAAGATTTACCCGGATAAAGCCAACAAGGCAAATGCGTTCTTTAATGAAATTGCTACCGCCTTTGGTGTCGCACCGAAAGGTAAATTGCCAAGCGTTTGGGGTGATGTCAAATCTATTAATAATTAGTAACGAAACAATTATTTCTGCAGTATATTATTTAGCGATGCGCGACTATTGTCGCGCATCGCTTTTTTTGTGTCCAAAAACAGAATCTTATTTCAGCATTCTTAACGTAATGGGCTGGGCTGATTTTGCAAACGGTCCTTAGTTTTTAACTGTTTCAAGCTCACTGCTGATTTTCAGTAATAGTTAAATGTTGATTGGCCACTATGTTTTTCAATTGTTGGATAGTACCGTTTGCCCACCGAACCTCAACTAGATCAATCTGTTTGGCAGCATTCATGCCAAAATGTAGTCGGTAATCGTTGACACTGCAATAACTTCCACTGCTCTGAACTTCACGGACTTGTATCTGATTATCGTATTGGATGGTAACTTGTGTGCCGATGGCGTCGCGATTGCTTTTGGTTCCGACCAGCGTTATCTGTAGCCAATTTCGATGGTTTCCTCCGTCGTTTCTGAGTAAGATGGTAAAATGGTTCGAATTTGAGATTAATAAGTCTAAATCACCATCGTTATCATAGTCGAAATAGGCAGCTCCCCGAGCAGGATATTTTTGCGAAAAATAGTTTCCACTTTCGATGGAAATCTCAATAAACTCCCCATCTCCGCGGTTTTCAAAGAGTTGATCCGGTTGTTCATAGGTCAACTGATCTGACTGTAATTCGTCGTTGTCCATGATATGCCCGTTGGCAACGAAAAGATCCAGGTCGCCATCGTTGTCTGAGTCAAAAAAAAACGTTCCCCAGCCAACATACAAATAACTGGGATTACCTAAACCTGCAGAGGCTGTGGCATCAATGAAGAATTCTTTCTCATTGTGGTAGAGGTTGTTGAATTCGTAGGCGAAATTCGTCACAAACATGTCAATCCAGCCATCGTTGTCGTAATCACCCACGGCAATTCCCATACCGGCCAGTGCATTACCAGATGCATCATGACCAACGCCGGTCAGTGTTGCTGCTTCAGTGAAAGTTGCGTCACCGTTGTTGTGGAAATACAGATTCTTCGATTTATCGTTGGCGATATAGATATCTGCGAATTTGTCACGATTATAGTCTACAGCTACCACTCCCAACCCTCTTGCATCGCGAAAAATTGTTGAGTTACCTAACTGTGGCGTAATGATGATGAATGTGCCATCACCGTTGTTTTGGTAAAGTACGTCAATCTCGCCATCATAAAAGATTGGATTTCGGTATCCATTACTGCCTGTGTTTGCCATTACCTGATCTTTTGGCACATAGTTAGCTACATACAGGTCAAGGTCGCCGTCCAAATCAAAATCGGCAAAAGCACAACCAGTTCCGCAACCTGGGTGTCCGACACCAGCTTTTTCCGTTACATCTTTGAAAGTCCCATCCCCATTGTTGTGATACAGTACATTTTTTCCGTAATTGGTAACGTATAAATCAGCGGTGCCATTGTTATCATAATCGCCGATTGTAACACCAATACCATATCCTAAATCACCTGTTCCTGATGATTTGGTTGTGTCGGTAAAAGTTCCATCTCCGTTATTACGATACAATACGTTTTTCGCTGTCTGATTTCGGTGTAACACTTGACCGCTGTTGACAAGATATATATCGATCCATCCGTCGTTATTATAATCAAAAGTAGCGACTCCAGACCCCAATGTTTCTACGATGAAATAGCGTTGCGATTTACCACTCGCATGTTTGAAATTGATACCAGCCTCTCTCGTTACATCAACAAAAACTGGCCGTTTTGCCGAGATGCCCTTTGTAACAAGCAAAAAAATCGAGAAAAGTCCTATCAACAGAAAACGTAACGTCTTAATTGATCGCCAAATATCTTCATTTCTCATTTCTTGGTTTGGCCATGAGTTTTACTTGATCACAATATTCTTCAGAAAGGTGCGGAGGTTTCAAATATGAAGTGTAGGAGTAAATAAAATATGCCTTGATATTTTTGCCAGTATATATCAGAACTAGTTTTTCATTGTTTGTTCACAATGTGATGATGGTGTAGGTGTTTAAAAATATGCAAGGTCAGTTTCCCTCAGTAATTGTAACGATTTGGTTACAGGGGGAGTTTTTAATGCGCTGGGTTATTCCACTAGGCCAACGAATCTCAAGTTGATCGATTTTTTTATGGTCACCTATTCCAAAAAGTAGCCGTTGGTCACTGTCTGAAGCATAACCGTTTCCGCTTTTCATTTCGGCTGTTTGTATAGTTTTTCCGGTTGTGATCCGAACCTTAGCACCAATGCCATCTCGATTGCTACGAGTCCCAACCAATTTAATATGAAACCAGTTATTTGAATGGTCTCCCTCATTTCTTAACAATATCACTCGCTGATTAGAATTCACGATAAAAATGTCTGTATATCCATCATTATTGTAGTCGCCGCTAATTGAAGATCGTCCAACAAATGCCTGTGAGAAGTATTCTCCTGCGTTTGTAGAAACCTGCTTGTAGTTGCCGTCTCTGGTGTTACGAAATAATTGATCCCTCTGTGCGTAAGTTTCTGAATCTGATAGGCTTTCAATAGCCGCTTGTGGATGCCCGTTTGCTATAAAAATATCTAGATAACCATCGTTGTCATAGTCAAGGAATAGTGGGCTAAACCCAACAAACTGAAATGTTGGTTCGCTTAAGCCAATAGCTGATGTTTCCTCAATAAATATTCTATCTTGGTTATTACTATATAGCGTTACCGTTTCCGAGTTTGCAACGAGGATATCTAGCCAACCATCCCTATTATAGTCGCCAGCATCTACTCCCATTGATCCTTCGGCAATACCGTTTGCGTCATAACCTGTACCGTTAAACAAACTTTCGTCAGTAAAAGTGTTATTGCCATTATTATGGTAAAAGAAGTTCCGATTAGTATCATTTGCAACATAGATATCCGGCCATCCATCGTTATCGAAATCACAGGCGACCACTCCCATCCCTCTGCCTTCAACAGGATTGGTGACACCAGCCTTTTCTGCAATGTTAGTGAAAGTATTATCTCCGTTATTATGGTATAGGACATCCGCTGTTCCTTCGTAAGCACGAGGATGCCCGTAAACAGTCAAGCCATTGTTCATGATAGGAGACATTGACAAATTATAGTTGAGGTAATTTGCTACAAAAATATCTAAGTATCCGTCCAAGTCAAAGTCTAGAAAGGCTACAGCGGCTCCCCAAAGGCGATTATCGATACCCGCCAATCCCGTTACATTTGTGAAGGTTCCATCCCCATTGTTATGATATAAAACATCTTCTCCATAATTTGCAACATATAGATCTTGATAGCCATCGTTATCGTAGTCTGCTGCTGCTGCAGCCATTCCATAACCAATGTCTCCCGTTTTCGATGCTGCTGTTACATCTGTAAAGTGTCCGCATCCGTCATTACGATATAATATATTGCTTGCTGTCTGTTTGTTGGCTGAACTGGGTACATATCCACTGTTGACAATATAGAGATCTAGGTTGCCATCATTATCAAAATCAAAGAATACTGTTCCTGATCCCATAGTTTCAATGATGTGACGGTGTTCTGTTTTGCCATTTACATGTTTAAAATGTATACCGACTTTCTTTGTGACGTCTACGAAAATTGGTATACTGGAATGGTCAGCGGAAACTTTTATTATATTCAGTAGAAAGATAACGATGGATAGGTAGATCTGAGCGATTTTAGAGTGCAATTTTGTTGCCACAAATGAGAATAGATTATAAGNTTTAGAGTTGACAGGAATGTCAGTTATTGATTTCGATTGTTCAATGCAGCTTGGCCATGTTTANNTCTTGGAGGTGGAAACCCCACGNAGTAGTGACTNAAGACAGCANCAAGCTCCTAAAGCATAAAGCAACTTTGGGTAGTTACATTGGGTNTTAGCGGTGGATTGGAAGGTCGAAAAATNTATAGNCNNATACTACGGACTTGCGACTTTTTCTTCATCTTTCAGCTCTGTTTTAGAGTNGGATNTTTTAAAGGTCCTTCAAAAAATCTAGNGAATCAGNTTCTGCTTCCGNTCCTTTTGTTTCAGTTCTCTGNGTTAATATTTCATTTAGGAATGTGGCCAACCCACTATTTTNATCTAGGNTTTCCTGNTGTTCCTCNAAGATCCGAATTGAGGTCTCATCACCTATTTGGGCAATCGCATCAACTAGGGTTAGTTTTGTNGTTTCATTGTTCTCATTTTTTAAGAAGGCAATTAATGCTTGACGTGCTTGGGAGCCACCAATGTTTCCGAGTGACGAAGCTGTAATATCTCTTATNCCNGAATCACCATTGCNAAATGACACAATAAGTGGTTCAACTGCAGGCGAACCAATCTGNCTCAAGGTTGAACCTGCTTTAAAACGAATACCNGATGTTTCTTGGTTGTCTTCTAGGACAGCAATTAAATCACCTATAACTGATTCAGGCTGTAAGTTTCCCAANATTGAGAGACAGGAACGGCGGATTTCCTGATTGGGTTCAATTTCCCTCTTGATATATTTTTTCGCCAATTCCGTGATTTTTGTACTNNTAATCTTTTGGTATAGNGTTGCTGATCGANGACGGAATTCTGTGCCNANNGGGTNCTTAAGTATGGCTTGATTCGTCTGGAGATCTACAGCNAGCAAGCCAAGTATCNCCGCTCGTTGAAGTGCCTCGGAGTTNAGTTCCTCAGTTGATAGTTGGTNCGCTTTNTNTTGCTGGAACTGTTGGAATAAGTCGTTTAATTGACTTAAAGCTACGAGACGTTCTAAACCTTTTGCTGCGGGTTCCCTTANAGNCNGATCGGTNCCTTCAAGGAATCTAATCATTGTCTCAACTGCACTNGCGTCAGCGATNCTAGCCAATGCGTTTATAGCTGCGATTTTGACACCTATNAGTTCNTTGGTTCGAAANGAGATCTTAGCCTTTGATCTCGAAAATTCCTTGACAGCTTTCTNNTAATCTNTGATTGTACGGATATTTTTCGCATCAATTACTGTTANTACTTGGTCTCCTTCNTNAAGACCTGCGTTATTAGCTAATGNCCCACTTTTAATTTNNTTGATGCGGTTGTTGTCGTCNACACTAATACCTACATNATCACCTTNNCGGCGCACCGAAAATCTTTGTCGACGTCGCTTTTGGTTGTTGTTAGTAAATTCAAGGGTAAANCTATTTCCGTCTCTCATCGCACTCTCAANCGCNTGATTGAAGTCGGAGGAAGTGTTAATTGTTCGTTCACCAATTACGTGNGAGATGAGTTCCCCTTCCTTAANTTNTGNTTGATTGCTTGTTTTACCAGCATGTATATTTTTAATTACCACACCAGTGGTTGACCAACGANCGTCTAGGTCTCCGTCAAGTTGTTGAACTGTTAAGCCAAGNGTGGTATCAACATACTCATTATCTGCGCAGCCAGCAAAGCANAATAATATTGAACAGCANACAAAAATAATTAAACNAGATCTTTTTTTAGCGTCCATTGAANCTCCTTAAAAAACTAATAACTAACGGNGACTTCTCGACCACCTTGNTCATTGAGAACGTTTAGTAGNGGGGCAATGGCGCGTTCATCGCCCAATTTCTCCAGCGCTTGGATTGCATCGACGCGCATTGAGGATCCTTTGTTTTGGATGATTTTCACTAATTCCCCAACCGCTTGTCCNCCAATTTTTCCNAGTGCTTCAACTGCTAAGCGGCGAACTTCAGGACCCTCTCTCNNTNTTTTNCNCTTTTCTGATCCGGAGTTGATGNTTTTNACTAATTTTNCAATTGCGATTTCANTCCCAATTTCTCCTAGTGATTTNACGACATTTAATCGNGTTTCTTTACGTTTATGGTCTAGGAGTTCNATCAAGATTTNNACTGTTTCCTGCGTGAATCTAGGGTCTTTNCCAATGGCTGTATAGATGGTGCGNGCATCTTCGCGATCTCNATTATCCTTGGACGTTATTGCTTTTTTNATTGCTTTAANTAATTTCTGTCGNTTNNCGTATTCGTNGACCTTTTTCAGCGCATGCCGAGCTGCATCTTGAATGTTGGGNTCTTGNGATCTTAGAGTTTCAAAAATGAGAATTTCCAGGTATTCCTTNGGNGAATTACTNTAGGCNTTGTACATATGATCACCNCTCTCACTGATAGAGGCGGCATTNTAAGCCTCAGTCTCTTTATCTGCATCATAAAAATCTTGAGAATCATAGAACCCNAGTAAATAATTAGCTTCTGCNCTATCTNTTGTATTGTTCTGAATTGCCCCAACNGCCAGTTTAAATTTTTCAACTGCTCGTTCTTCTTTNCGACGTTTGTCTGATTTTATNAGTTCCTTTCCTTTTGAAAGATCTGTGTTNTGACTGGTGCANCCGCTTCCAAANAAANCGAGCNAGCTTACAGTAATNCCCCAAAGAANAGTGTTCACTATAGCCTTCATAAAANATNTCAACTCCAAGTTATCTTAATGTGTCACTTTACTTNTGTATGTTCGGGGAAAACGTAGNCCCGAATTACAGTAGTTCNTGCTGTGCGTTTAAATCTTCTGAGNTNGTTTCTGNTTCTTCGGTGTTTACNTCTTCTGAACCATTATTCCCTAGGCTTAATTCACCGTCATCTTCATCGGTGGCAAGCTNGTCTTCCNACACATCAGGTACTTCGTTAGACCCTCCAACTGTAATTGATTTTTGCAGTNTTATTGTGGGCCGTTCTTCAAACCCCCAATTCCTGTAGGCATCGATAATTGCNACGTCAGATTTCATAANTTCAATTTCGAGGGTTTCAATCTCGTTTTNACTGGCTGTTTNNACNGCCGACTCAATCAATTTTGCTGAAACTCCNAAGGCACGNAATGGTGCTGAGACATACAANCCNCCAACGTTAGCAACAGTAGATTGTGCAGTTGCACGNTCAATTCNTACTTGTCCAATTGCGTGGCCTCCAGCATCTGCAATAATTCGAAACACTTCACCTTTCTCGATTCTGTCGAGNTCTTGGCTTATTTCCTCTTTTATTTCATCAATTGTTTTGTTGGAAAAACAATATGTTTGCAAATCTTGGANATCGTCGTCCTTCATNGGNCGAAACTCCAATTTTGCGCTGAATTCAAATGCTTGATCAGCCATCACCATTCTCCATTTATATTTTCAGTTTAAAAAAGATTTGGTAAGTATTACTGGTCAGAAAAGACTTTCAATTACCATGATACTTATTGTCCAATACGCAGTTGACGTTCTGCGTCAACTACGTCTCGATTGATTTTGTCAATGCTACGACTTAATTTATCACCAAGAGATGGTCTCTCAACTGTNGCGCGTCGGATTTGNCGCAAAAGATCTACNACAAGTCGGAAGGATCGAACAAAATCACCATCTGCGAGATCCGCATATTGTGGTAGATCTTCAAAGTTGCAACCTTGACTCCATTCTAGCATCGCNGAACTTAAAATCAGTTCTAACTTTGGTGTTGGCTCAATNGTATCGAAATTNNTTTCNACCAGACGAACTCGATCTATTATCTTGTCCGCATTTTTCAGCATATTGCGTAGCNTTTTTTGATGGAGTTTAACGTGGCGAAACGAATCCTTCCGAGGTTCGCAGACAATTGCCATCATTAACACATTGATCTCATTTTCGTTAAGGGAGTCCAAGATTCCATTGAAAAGCAATTCGGTAGTNTGNGTTTCNTATCCGTAGATCTGTGAGGCAATTTCACCTCTAGGTAAAAGCTTGAAATTATCAACGTAATCTAACTTCTGNAAAATCTCGAGACGGAATTCGATTTGCNGCTGCTGATAGTGTTCAACGTANTTCCTCTCTTTTTTGAGATGCTGGAGGAGGTCATGTTGTTTTTGAATACANTGGTAAAGTTGATTACATGAATTAAGCTGGTTGCATGAATCACATAGATTGCCTTGCTTTTTTTGCTGAACTCTTTGTTTTTCCCGATTAATGCTGTTGAATTGNCTACGCCANTTNTTTTTATNTTTTTGGCCGCGCTTTTGCNTNTGCAGNTTTCGGCGTTCNGATTTCAGGCGCCGTTCTTCNTCCGTGATCCATTCCAANAGNTGATTGTAACTNGCTATTTGAGCATTTGGATCAATCTCTTGGTGGATNCAGGTTGGTTCCGGGAGATNGCGNAATTTGCTAGNAGCTTGTTTCTGTTTGAAATCAATTGAGTGGATTCGAGTTACATTCTGAAAATTGCTAAGACTTTGCGTACAAACATCATAAATTAAGTCTCCATACTCGTTACATAAATTCAAAAGGCTAGAGTAAGATAAGTTGAATTGACTTTCAAGTGGCTCAATTCGATCAGATGTTGTAAGGCGAACTTGATTGGCATCGGCAAACTTCGGATTGACTTTGGCATAAACAAACCCGATTTTATCAATGCCTCGTCTTCCTGCACGGCCGGACATCTGGTGATATTCACGTGCTTTGAGATATCGAGACGAAACTCCATCATACTTCTCGAGACTGTCGAAAACAACCGAACATGCTGGCATGTTAATTCCTACAGCAAAGGTTTCGGTTGTAAATAACAGTTGGATTAACCCCAACGTAAACAGTCTTTCTACCACTTCTTTCAGCGTAGGCAACATGCCAGCGTGATGATATGCAATTCCTCTGGAAATCAAAAACCGGAACTGTTTGACATTTCTATCGTCTAGGATAGCAAATCTCTTGCACAGCGCGTCAAAATGATCAAGGATCTGACGTTGTTGCTCTTTTGGCAGTAAGCTTTCACTTTTAGCGTAATATTCGGCGTTCTTTTTACAAAGTTTTCGGCTAAAGCAGAAATACAAACAAGGGAGTTGTCTCTCCCTTTGGATATGAGATATCAGTTCTGTTCTGCGAATGCTGGGGAAATCTTTAGCCACAAGGCTGCTGAACGCGCTACGTGCAAAATCCCGTGGGTCAGCGTAATTTTCCTGCACATTCTGTAGGTCAGAGTAAGTTCCAACACCATAATCTTTCAGGTAGAGGAAATGTTTTAGTGGAACGGGACGTTGATGTTCCTCGATGATTTTAATTGGTATGTCGCGTACGTCACGCATCCAATCAGCGAACTGGGTGATATTTGGGATTGTGGCACTAAGACAAATGAATTTGATGTGCTGTGGTGCAAAGATAATACTCTCTTCCCAAACTGTACCGCGCTCTATGTCATTGATGTAGTGGATTTCATCAAAAATGACATACCCAACATCATCAAGCCGGTTGATATTGTCAAAGATCGTGTTCCTAAAAACTTCTGTTGTCATGATCAGTATCTGAGCGTACTGATTCAGCACAACATCACCGGTTACAATTCCAACCTGGTTTTCATATTGTGTGATCAAATCCCGATATTTCTGGTTGCTCAATGCTTTAATCGGTGCGGTATAGATCACTCTGTTACTATTTTGAATACATTTCTCAATAGCGTATTCAGCAATAATTGTCTTTCCCGCACCTGTTGGAGCAGCAACCAAGACTGAGTGTTCTTGGTCAATACCTTCGATTGCTTGCTCTTGGAAGGTATCGAGCGTCAAGTTTTTATAATCCATCAAACCCTCTGTTGGGAAGGAGAACACATGCCTGATTATAACTGGTACTCATTTTTTTGTCAATCGCGATTTTTTCTTTTAGAGCGCGTTATCTCTGGTTAAAATTGAAAAAAATAGTTAAAATATACCCTTGACAATTTCAGGTTTTTTTGCAATTGTATTAGTTGGATTTTACTTTTGTTATTTAGCTATCCCATTATATTTATGGTGTGATAGCCAATGTTTATGATACTGAAAGCATCATTAGCAGGAGAATAATGTATGAATGCGCCTTCCAATAATGGTTCTGAATCGGACCCCCCACTTATAGACCAGATACCTTTAGAATTAGAGCCTAGAATCAAAGAATTTTTTGGCAATGGAGAGGAAATTAAAGTTGCTGTTTCAACCGACCTGCTTGAAAATGGAAATTATGGTCAAGATTGGCTCATTGCCACTGTTGACCAGCTGATTATGGCTCGGCTGAATGGGATGCCAGAGCATGATCTACATGCTATACCCCTTAAGGATATTGAGACTTTAGATATCCAAGCTCTCCATGGTAACAATGTGATGAAAGTTAGGACTCATGATCGTGGTATTGAAGTGGCGAGGTATTCAAAAACAGCCGCGGAAAAGTTTTTCAGTGCCAAATCTGAGATCGATTTTCTGGTTCGACAAACTCAACCGAAAGATTCGGATGAAACCGAAGGGAAAAAGCGTTCAAAGTCATCCCACGCCGGACGAAAAAAGACAAAATGTGATCAATGTGGTAGAGCAATTCCACATTGGACGGATGTTTGCACTTACTGTATTGAAAAACGAAAATTGATTTTTCGGTTACTTGCCTATGCCTTGCCACACTGGAAAATATCGATAGGCGCATTTGTAATCATGGTATTTGTCAGGGCAGTAAGTGTGTACCCAGGTATCCTCAACAAGAGACTCTTTGACGAAGTTCTTGCTCCTCCTGCGGGTGTTGAATCCTCTGGGTTTTCGGGGCTCGTTGCTATTGTGCTAATGATGATTGGTGTAAACGTATTTACTACCAGCTTTTCCACAATTCGTAGTTATGTTATGGCGATTGTTGGTCAAGGGGTGAAGCACCAACTTCGAACCGAAGCTTACCAGCATTTGAACCGGTTGTCTATTAGTTTCTACCAAAAACGTGATACTGGGAACATTATGTCTCGACTCACTAACGATGTTGGTAGGTTGGAGGATTTCATTGCTTATGGCCTTCAGGACATGGTAGGTGACATCTTAATGCTCGTCTTTATGTTCTCAGTTATGGTCTACCACAATTGGCAGTTGACTTTGCTTTCGATGATTCCAATTCCGCTTATCATTGTGTTCACAGTGTATTTTGGTAAGAAAGTGAAAAAGATATACCATATTGTTTGGAAGCAAATATCGGGTATCAGTACAATTCTGGCAAGTGTAATCCCAGGTGTTAGGGTGGTTAAAGCTTTTGGTCGTGAAGAGTATGAGACTGATAGATTTGTCGATCAAAGTCAGCGTGTTCTTGAGACTGGCCTCCGTTCAGCCCGATGGGAGTCGGTCTATGGTCCAACGATGGGTTTTATTACCTTTTCAGGTACCATTATTATTTGGTTTGCTGGTGGTGGTCAATTGCTTAATGGCGATTTGACAACTGGTGAGCTGATTATGTTTATGGGATACATGATGCAGCTGTTGGGACCGGTTCGGATGCTTTCCGGGTTGAACCGGCGTTTTTTGCGAGCAGCAACTTCAGCTGAGAGGGTGTTTGAGATTCTGGATACTCCCCCAGATATTGCTGACAGTAAAAATTCAGTTAAACTTAAAGAAGTAAGCGGTGAGATTGAGTTCCGTAACGTTTCTTTCTCGTATGATAGCGAACAGGATGCCCTCAACGATGTCAGCTTCATTGTTCAACCGGGTGAGATGATTGGTTTAGCTGGACATAGCGGCGCTGGCAAAAGTACGTTAATTAATCTCATAACTCGGTTCTATGATCCGACTGGTGGTGATATTCTTCTTGATGGACATAATCTGGGTGATATTCAGTTAGATTCACTTAGGGATCGGATAGGTGTGGTTCTCCAAGATCCGTTTTTGTTCAATGGGACTGTAGCTGAGAATATTGGTTACAGTAAGTTGAATGCTACCAGGACAGAAATCATTGCTGCTGCTAAGGCGGCGAATGCCCACGATTTTGTAGTTAATTTTGCAGATGGTTACGATACTATAGTTGGTGAACGAGGGGCAAGGGTATCAGGTGGTGAGAGGCAACGAATTTCGATTGCTCGCGCGATTCTGAAAAATCCACAGATCCTTATCTTGGATGAAGCCACATCTTCGGTTGATACTGAAACGGAATCAAAGATTCAGGAAGCACTTGAGCGACTGATTCAGGGTCGGACAGTTTTTGCTATTGCTCATCGGTTGTCAACACTCAAATATTCTAATCGGTTATTGATCTTGAAGGATGGGAAGGTTGATGAAATTGGGACTCATGAGGAACTGGTTGCTAAAGATGGGACCTATGCATCGTTGTGTCGGAAGCAAACGGATTTGTCTAAGATCCGTGCTTGGTAAGATGTTGCTGAAGTATGCGGATTACAGCTCGGATAAAATCAGGACTTAATTTAGCCATCTGTTTTAGAGAGGAGTATTGTTTCTCCCGATTATCAATTGAAGAAGTCTTGGGGCTAGAGAAGCTGGAAAAACTGGTAGAGTGAATTGATTTACTGGAATGTGTTGTCCTCTCATGTGGGCGCAGAGGTGGACGATGTTTTTGTCTGCGTTTCTATGGTGTTTGGAGTACTTGTTCACACGTGATTTTATCGTTCGATTTGTTTTGTTGGCTTGTTGTTCGTCTGTTCTAATTCGATGTGTCCAACCAAAGTATGAGT
Source organism: Candidatus Poribacteria bacterium (assembly GCA_002729415.1). Lineage (GTDB taxonomy): Bacteria > Poribacteria > WGA-4E > WGA-4E > UBA9662 > UBA9662. The sequence goes on from PBXZ01000046.1 coordinate 13,915, forward strand.
TGAGTCCGTTTTTGGAGGATTGGTTGGTTTGATGTTAACGTTGGGTATGTTGTTTTTTTAAAAGGTTTTGTGCAAGAATACAACGCTTAATGATGAACGATCTGAAGAAGTATCTGTGGGATAATGACAAGCAGTCTGCCATTAGTTTGACTTTTGATGATGGGATGAAGTCGCACTTGGATTTAGCTATTCCTATCTTGGAAAATTTTGGATTGGCTGGAACTTTCTATCCGATCGCAAACGGAGATTGGATGGCATCTCTCGATCGCTTTAGACCTGTATTCGAAAATGGTCATGAAATTGGGAATCATTCTATTCATCACTGGTGTAGTTGTGCCTCTAGTATTAATTTAGATAATATTGGATTGGAGTATCGGACTTTTGATGAACTTGAATTCGAATTGCAAGCAGCCGATCGTCGGTTTCGAGCGGTTTTTCCCGAAATTAATCAATGGAGTTTTTGCTATCCATGCTATAATACTTTTGTTGGTCGTGGCAGGGAGCGACGGAGCTATGTTCCGGTTGTCGCTAGCCATTTTTTTGCGGCTAGGGCTGGTTGTGAGATGTCAGTTGCGATCAATTCACCATATCATGCTGATTTACACTGTTTGAATTCGTGGAAATGTGAGCACCGATCAGCGGATGACCTCATCGGTTTGGTTGAACGAACAAATGACCTTGGTGGATGGAGCATTTTTACGTTTCATGGGATTGGGGAAGGACATTTGCCTGTTGAACGTTATGATTTCGAGAAGTTATGTGAGTATTTGGATGAAGCTCGCGACCATCTGTGGGTCGCACCATTAATCGATGTGGCTAAAGATTTGTATAATAGTCAGATTATCAATGAGTCGGAGTAATTTCGTCAGGATTGCCCACCGTGGGGCATCTGGGCTCGCTCCGGAAAACACACTCCGAGCATTCAGTAAAGCGTTAGAAATCGGGGTAGACGGAGTAGAATTAGATGTGCGTGGTACGTTAGATGGTGAATTGGTTGTTTTGCATGATCAGTCTTTGGATCGTACTACAGACAGAACAGGTTGCATTCATGAAATGTCACTAACGGAAATTCAGGAAGCTGATGCTGGCGCTTGGTTCGGCGCCTCGTTCATTGGTGAAAAAGTGCCGACTTTGGTCGAATCACTTGACCTGATAAANAGGNCGGCAATTACTGTGTTGGAAGTTAANGATGAATGGGTATCAGTTGAAGTCGTTCGNGCGATTCATTATACGCAATCGGTTAGCAGNGTGATTGTTATTTCGTTTCATGCTTCTGTGCTATCAGAAGTGCGCAGTATTGACCCACGAATACCAACTGGNTTTTTGACCTCAGGGAATACCAAAGCCAATCAGCCTGAACNGGCTATAGATCTTATTCAAACCACCTGTNAAATTGGTGCTTCGACGCTAAACGTGAAACATGAGATGCTGGATGCAAGATTCGCTTGGGANGTTCAGCGACGGGGAGTNAATCTCTGGGCATGGACGGTTGATGACGTGGNTCAGATGCAGCAGCTTGTCAAATTCGGAGTACAAGGCATCACTTCAAATTTTCCGGATCGTTTTGTTCAGGTAGGGAGTGGGGCAGTTANTCACAACGAAATTTATAANCGAGAGAATTAGATTTGCGAATTTCAGATGAAGAGTTGATGATGCGATGCCGAAGTGGNGATNCTGCNGCATTTGAGTTGATTGTAATGCGTTTCAANGACCAGATTATCAATTACATCTGTCGTTCGGTTGGTGATTATCACCAAGCTGAAGATTTGGCNCAGGAGACTTTTATACGTATATATAAAAATGCAGGTAGTTACGAACCTCGTTCAAAATTTAAGAATTGGTTATATCTGATTGCAACTAACCTGTGTCGAAACGAGATTCGGGATCGAAGTCGCCGAAANACCGATTTACTTNCNGAAGTATCAATTGAGGANAAGGAAAGCGATTACTTGGACATTTTTCCTGATTTTCGATATATGCCAGATCAGCTGTATGAAAAAAAGGAACGAGAATTAATTATTCAGCAGAAGATAAACTGCCTGCCTGAGAATCAACGTCTAAGTCTTATTTTGGTAACTTATCAAGGTATGAGGTANGAAGANATTGCCGAGATTATTGGCTGTTCAGTCAGTGCGGTAAAGTCATTGATTCACCGTTCTCGACAGAATATGAAAAAGCTACTATCGGAAGCTGGGATTAGTGAAAGTCACAATGCCAAAATTTGAGGAAACTAGTATTCAACTGTCTGCCTATTTTGATGGCGAGATTTCTAGGCAGAATCAACTAAGAGTTAGGCGGAATCTCGAAAATTCGGCTGAGGATGCCTTCGAGCTAATGCAGATCGCGCAAGTCGATCACTTACTTAGGCAGCTAGGTCCAATTGAGACAACAGATCAGTTTTTGCTGGAACTCATGCAGAGAGTGTCAGAAATACCTCCACAAGAAGAGCNTCCACTCGCNCTATTTCCTCGATANACNAAGAAACTTCAATCGTGGTTNGTTTTTTTATGCGACCAATCGTGGCTGAAATTNCACTCAGTGACTTTTGGNATTGCNGTGTTTGTTTTAATTTGTGNGNCANNTTTCTTNTTNCAAACCCGNCCGNTTNCACAGNAAGTAAATGTCCCNTTAGTTGCACGTTCAGTTGATCGGTTTATTCAGGTTGATTTGGTGTCGATGCCAATAACTGAAAAACAGTCGATTATATCNCCNATTCATATTGAAGGAGAAAAGTAGTATCATGGCAACCTCGGCTTTTGTACATTTGCATAATCACAGTGAGTACAGTTTGCTTGATGGAGCGTGCCGTATCAGCGAAATGGTTGATTGGGCTTATGATAATAGTGTGCCCGCAGTCGCACTGACGGATCACGGAAATATGTTTGGTGCTTACGAATTTTACATAACAGCAAAGGAAAAAGGTGTTAATCCTATTGTAGGTTGTGAGGTTTATGTCGCACCAGATAGTCGGAATAGTCGAGAACAGAGCCAGAGAAAACCTTACCATTTAACACTAATTGCTGAAAATGAAGTAGGCTACAAAAATCTGATGCGCCTGGTCTCCGTCGCGTACCTAGAAGGTTTCTACTTTAGACCCAGAATTGATATGGAGGTACTGCGTGAATACCATGAGGGAATTATTGCCTTAACTGGTTGTATTAATGGGTTTGTTCCCGCGTTAATAGGTGAGGATCAGGCTGCTGCTGTTAAGAACTTGCAGACGTTGATGGATGTTATGGGCAAAGACAACCTGTATGTCGAGATTCAAAATCATGGATTGGACTTAGAACAGCAGGCCATGCCAACTTTAATCAAGATTGCTGAGGAGTTTGGACTTCCGTTGGTAGGTACTAATGATTCTCACTACCTATCAAAAGGAGATCATAATTCGCATGACATCCTGTTGTGTGTTCAAACAGGTAAATCGGTGAATGATCAGCAGCGCTTGGCATTTGAAAATCAGTTTTATCTCAAAACGATTGATGAGATGCATCAAGCGTTCAAAGACTATCCCGCAGAAGTCATTACTAACACTGTTGATGTAGCTACCCGGTGCCAACTCAACCTTTCGTATGGCCAGAATATTATGCCTGAATACAAAGTGCCTGGGGGNCATACAGCCGACAGTTATTTGAAAGATGTNTGCTTTCAAGGGNTAAATNATTTTGCTAAAAGTGAATCGCCAAATGNAATTGAGGATCGCCTTAACTATGAACTTTCAGTGATTGAACAAACTGGTTATGCTGGGTATTTCCTGATTGTATGGGATTATGTCAATTATGCGCGTAAACAAGGATTTCCGTTGAATGCTCGTGGTTCAGCAGGTGGTAGTTTGGTTCTATATGCTTTGGGGGTCACAACCTTTAATCCAATAGACTATGGCTGCATTTTTGAAAGGTTTCTTAATCTGGAACGTGTCGATATGCCAGATATCGATATCGATTTTGCACCNGAACATCGAGATTTAGTGATTCAATATCTGATTGATAAATATGGTGCGGAGTCTGTTGGTTATGTTGCTACCTTTAACACTTTAGGAGCTANGCAGGCTATTAGGGACGTCGGTCGTGTATTGGATATGCCTTTGGGTGAAGTAGATCGGCTGGCTAAACANATTCCTTCTATACCNGGAATTACAATTGATGAAGCGTTGGATGAAGCNCCACAATTTAAAGAAGTTGCTGCTGAACCACAAAATGCGGATTTAATGCATTNTGCAACTTCTCTGGAAGGGATCAAACGGCATGTTTCGATTCANGCTTCNGGAATTGTGCTTGCGAATGGTGCGCTTACCGATTACGTTCCGCTTTTTAAGGATAAAAACGATCGAATTGCTACCCAATTTGAGTTGCAGACTTTGNCTAANGTTGGAATGGTNAAATTTGATTTTCTGGGATTAAGAACGTTGTCTGAAGTTCATAATTGTTTGGAAAGAGTCAATAGGAAACATAACCTTAATCTCAAACTTGGAGATATTCCATTTGATGATGAAGAGACCTACAAGCTCGTTGGAAAAGGGTTTGTAGCGGGATTATTTCAGTTGGAGACTTCTCCCGGTATGAAACGCGTTATTATGCAAATCAAGCCAGATAAGTTCGAGGATTTTATCCCAATTCCTGCGCTTTATAGGCCTGGGCCACTTGACAGTGGGATGATGGATAGTTTTATTCGTCGAAAACTTGGGCTTGAGAAAGTTTCTTATCTACATCCAATTTTGGAAGAGGTTCTTCGGGAAACTTATGGTGTGTGTATCTATCAGGAACAGGTGATGCAGATAGCNCAGGCCATGGCAGGATTTAGCCTTGGTGAGGCAGATGTCCTACGTTACGCTATGGGCAAGAAGAAAGCGGATCTTCTCCAAGAACAGGAAGAAAAATTTATCGATGGTTGTGTGAAAAATAACATTTCGAGCGATAAGGCAATTGAAGTTTTTGAGTATCTTCAACCCTTTGGGCGATATGCTTTTAATAAATCACATACGACTGCATATGCAATTTTGTCGTATCAGATGGCGTATCTTAAGACTCATTACCCGCATGAGTTTATGTCATCAATGATGACAGGGGAATCGGCATACAGCGAAAAAATAATGAAATATATGGTCGAATGTAAGAAACTTGCTGATTTCTTTCAGACAGAGATCCGAGTTCTTCCCCCAGATATTAACAGTAGNGAAACCACATTTACAGTGGTTGATTGCGACATCCGTTTCGGTCTGGCTGCAGTCAAAAATGTGAGTCAAGGTGCGATTCAGGCGATTGTCGATGCTCGCATGGCAGATGGTCCCTTCGATTCACTTCAGGATTTTTGCCAACGTGTTGACAGTAGCGCAATCAATAAACGTGCGATTGAAAGCTTAATTATGGCAGGNGCGNTTGATACACTTGGTGATGGACATCGGGCTCAATATCTTTCTGGTCTTGATCGAGCTTTAAAAGCAGCACAAAGTGCGCAGAGTGACATTGCCAAGGGCCAGATGTCACTGTTTAGTGGTGATGATGATGCTGATTCTCAAATTCAATTTGAGCTTGAGGAATTAGAGGAAATGAATTACGATGAAAAGCTTGATAATGAAAAGGAGATGCTCGGATTTTATCTGTCCGGGCACCCACTTGAACAATACGAAGATTTGCTGGAATTCTATGCNACTGTAACATCTGAATCTCTTTATGAGCATCGTTATGANGCTGAGGTTTACGTTATAGGAATGATTTCCGANGTTCGAGTTGTAACGACAAAAAAGAGTGGCGATCGGATGGCTATAGTTACCCTTGAAGATCTNGAAGGATCTGTGCCTATGGTTATATTTCCTGAGACTTATGAAGTGTCAAGGGCCCTTATTGAAAAGAATAAGGTCGTATGGGTTCGTGGAGATATAAGCGTAGATATGCGAAGTAAAAAGACGGATGATGATGGTAANGAAATCGATGCCCGCCAGATCCAAGTGAATGAAGTTGTGGCCATAGAAGATTTGGTTGAATCAAAGACTTCATCAGTTGAAGTTGTTATCCCTAAAGTTACTATCCCCGAACCACCTAAAGTTACTATCCCCGAACCAATAGAGCAGCTGAAAAAATTGTGTGCCAAATANCGAGGAGAGCATGACTTGATTCTGCGGCTTACCGACTCAAANTTTGGAGANGTTATTGTTCAGTGTGGTGGTAAGTTTAGAATCAAGGACAGTGAGAACGCCATTAAAGATATTGAGTCGCTTTTTGGAGAGAGTNCCGTTTATCGTAGTAATCGAACACATCGCCAAGGGGATCAGNCGCGACATTCTGTAAGTTCAAGCTAATCTTTTCTGTTGTGTGATCAAAGGTGTTTGTGCTANGATGNTTTGGCTATTTAACCGTGAATTATTGGGAGNAAATAATTATGTCTAATCTTTTNCAGCCTAAACCGGAGGATCAATTTACCTTTGGTTTGTGGACAGTTGGTAATCCCGGGCGNGATCCATTTGGAGATCAAGTCCGCCCGATAATCAAACCTACTTATTCAGTTCAGAAACTCAGCCAGCTTGGTGCATATGGAGTGAACCTTCACGATAATGACCTGGTTCCATTTGGTTCTTCGGCTAGAGAACAAGACCAGATAGTCAAAGAGTTCAAACAGGCGCTTGATGATTGCAATATGAAAGTGCCAATGGCGACGACAAATCTGTTTTTTCATCCTGTTTTTAGGGATGGAGCATTTACTTCCAATAATCCAAAAGTCCGAGCGTTTGCTTTGCAAAAGACGGTTAGATCCATTGATTTGGGNGTCGAATTAGGAGCCAAGATTTACGTGTTTTGGGGTGGTCGCGAAGGGGCTGAAGTTGATGCGTCCAAAAATGGACCTGATACTGTCAAATGGTTTCGAGAATCGATTAATTTTTTGGCAGAATATGTAGTTGATCAAGGGTATGATCTGAAATTCGCCTTGGAGGCCAAACCGAATGAGCCACGGGCAGATATTTATATGCCGACGACTGGCCATATGCTACACTTCATTGAGACATTGGATCGCCCCGAAATGGTTGGCGTGAATCCAGAATTTGCCCATGAGACAATGGCGGGCCTTAATTTTTTACANGGTGTGATACAAGCCTACGAANCAGGCAAATTNTTCCATATTGATCTCAACGATCAGAAGATGGGACGTTTTGACCAGGACCTTCGTTTCGGATCGGAGAGTATCAAGGCTGCGTTTTTTCTGGTCAAATTTTTAGAGGATATGCAATGGTCAGGTATGCGTCACTTCGATGCACATGCGTATCGAACTGAGGATGAACAAGGGGTATGGGACTTTGCCGCGGGTTGTATGCGAACTTATTTGATTCTGAAAGATAAGGCACGGCAGTTCAATGAAGACCCGGAAATCCAAGGCTTGCTGTCGGGAATTCAACAACGGGACGAATCGCTAGAACGAATTGTTGCAACCTACAGCAATGGGAATGTTGAGGCTCTTCAAGCAATCGATTTTCAACCTGACAAGATCGCAGAGAAGGGCCACTCCTATGAGAAACTCGATCAGTTGACAGTCGAACTGCTGCTTGGTGTGAGGTAGAGTTTTTAGGTTCCTGATATTTGTTATTCCCTCTCACTTATATTGGGTTATATCGTGTTCGTGTTTTTAGATNTTCTTGTTGCTTACAACTTAATTNCTTTAAGAGGTTGAAGATATGTACAAATGTGCGTTTTTAGGATGTGGTGGGCGCGCGCGAGGTCACGCGCAAGCCTATCAACACGTTNAAGGTGGTGAAATTGTTGCTATCTGCGATATGAGTGAAGATTTGCTTAATTCTTTTGGAGATGATTTCAAGATTGAGAAGCGATATACTGATATCCACCAGATGCTGGATCGGGAATGCCCGGATTTGCTACATATTGTTACCGCTCCAATATTACGCTCAACTGGTGAGCCAATCCGTCACTCATTGATGAGCATTGCTTCAGAACATGAAGTNCCTGCGGCAATTGTTGAAAAACCGATTGCTGTTCAATCGGAAGGTTGGCGTGACCTGATGGATCTCTGTCAGAATACCCAGACAAAGTTTGTGGTTAACACGCAACTTAATTTTCATCCGCGTAATTTGGAACTTAAGCGTGATGTTAATGATGGGAAAATCGGAGATATCAAGTTCATCGATGCTAGTGCCAGGTCGACGCCGCTAGATCAAGGCCCTCATGTGTTGCAGTTAGTTTCTTCCTATATTGATAATTCTCAACCTGTAAAGGTTTTTGGGCAAGTTTCAGGTCGAGATCATTTGGGAGGATTGCAACCTTCTCCAGGAAATGCTGCAGCCTCTGTCATGTATGAAAATGGGGTTCGTGCCTCAGTTGCGTTTGGTACNGAAGGCGCAGCCAAAATCAACGACAGTGACTCTGTTTTTCATCATAAACGCGTTGCTATCTTCGGTACGCGTGGTTTTACGCATTGGCAGATGGCAGGTTGGGAACGCAGTACCCCGGAGGGTGGGTACGAAAGTGGGTTACACAGTTATGGTGAGCAGGATCTGTTAGGGCAGGCAGGGCTTACTGAGGCAGTGTTCGCATGGCTTGATGATGAGGCTCAAGTTCATCCAACCCATNTGGCTCAGTCTTTAGCGGAATTTAACCTACTTATGGGGATTTACGCTAGTGCATTGAGACATGAGCCAATTCAACTGCCATTCGATCCACCCGATGGTTTGATGGATTCTCTAAAAGGAATTCTTTAANGGATAATGGTATTGTGCGTTTAACAGAACAACAGATTAATCAATACAATACATTTGGTTTCATTGTTGTTCGTGGTTTGTTTGAACCGTTGGCTGGCAGTATGATTGNACACTATATGAAAATGCGGGCCGAGGGATCGAAACCTGGTGATACTGGAGGAACGATGGATGTTCCTAACGATCCCAATCACGAGTTTCCACGCATGATCAATATGCATGATTGGGATCAATCAACACAATATTGGTCAACTGCATCGGAACTCATTCATATAGCTGGAGAGCTGATAAATGATAAGCCTGTTCTTTGTCAGACGATGCTCTACTTCAAACCTCCAGGAGGTCGTGGTCAAGCACTTCATCAGGACCAGCAATATATTACAACTGATCCCTTGATAGGTGTCTGGGTAGCGTTAGATAAATCTGATCAATCTGTTGGTCAAATGATTGTCATCCCAAAGTCGCATCAGTATGGATTACTTGAGGTGGAACCAGCCGATACATCCATCTCGTTTACCAATGTTCAATCAGTTATACCACAAGATGCTGAACAAGTTGGTTTGGATATGGAGCCGGGGGATGTGCTGTTTTTCGATGGTAAGATGATNCATGGTTCTTATCGGAATTCTACCNCGGATCGATGGAGGAGAAGTTTCATCTGTCACTACATTGGTGAAAACAGNCAGAGCTTTGTCGCACCTCAAGGTAAACANGTATCGCACTTGAAAGTCTNAAGTTATTTGGGCTTTTACAGATGTAGTGTTTAGTGGCTTAGGCGCTACTGTTAAGATATTGTTTCTATGGCACACAAAAATCTCAACTATATTAAACAGGGTTAGTTTATGGATACACTGATAGTAGCTGTCCTCAGNTTTGTTGGTTTTATTGTTGCTTATCATACCTATGGTCGATGGATTGCTAACAAGATTTTTGGTCTTGAAGATCAAGCCGTCACTCCGAGTTGGGAGTTGCAGGATGGTATTGATTATGTGCCAACTAAGAGAGAGGTTGTCTTNGGTCANCATTTTACCAGTATTGCTGGTACTGGACCTATTGTTGGACCGGCAATAGCCGTNTTTTGGGGNTGGTTGCCAGCGTTGCTTTGGGTTGTTCTAGGATCAATCTTCATTGGCGCGGTTCATGATTTTGGTGCCTTAGTAGTGTCATTGAGAAATCGTGGTCAGACGATTGGTGAGGTCGCTGGTCGAATGATTACCCCCCGTGCAAAAATGTTATTTTTGTTGATTTTGTTTTTATCACTAACTGTAGTATTAGCAATCTTCGGTTTGGTGATTGCGGTTATCTTTGCTCTCTATCCTGAATCAGTATTATCCGTCTTCATTGAAATACCGTTGGCTGTTGCNATCGGCTTCTGGATCCATCGAGCNGGAAAAAGTCTCTTGATACCATCATTGATCGCACTTGTTGTGATGTATGCTGCCATGTATGTAGGTGCTTACCACTTGCCACGGCTATTTGATCTTGGATTCCAGTTTAATATNCCTTTATTTAATAATACTTTTGCAAGTGTGGTTGTTGTTTGGACGTTNGTTCTGTTTGTTTATTGTTTTATTGCGTCGGTGTTGCCAGTTTGGACTNTGCTGCAACCTCGTGACTANATTAACAGCCATGAATTGATTGTTGCATTACTATTACTGGTTGTAGGACTGGCATTTGCTGGCATTACCGGTCATGCTGATCTTGTCGGATCTGCACCAGCTATTGCCAGCGACATACCACCTGATGCTCCGCCTATTATGCCATTTCTTTTTATCACTATCGCTTGCGGTGCAATTAGTGGTTTTCATTGTTTGGTGAGTTCCGGGACTTCAAGTAAGCAGGTTCAGTCCGAAGGAGATGCTCAGTACATTGGTTATGGTGCGATGTTGCTTGAAGGTGGTTTGGCGACAATTGTGATTTTAGCTTGCTGTTCTGGAATTGGTATGGGGCTTTTTACCCGGGTTAACACGGATGATGGATCTTATTTCTATCAGAAAACTGTTAGTCAGGAAACTGGCGAGCATATAAGAGGTCGCGAAGCTTGGATGGTGCGTTACTCATCCCGAATTAAGACGATTGAAAATCCGGATGGTACAATCAAAAAAGTGGGTGGTTGGGCTAATCACGGACTGGGACAGAAAGTGGGTGCTTTTATTGATGGTGGAGGGAATTTCTTAAATAGTGTGGGCATTCCTCTTAAAATGAGTATCGTAATTATGGCAGTTTTAGTTGCTAGTTTTGCTGCTACTACGCTTGATTCGGCAACTCGACTTCAGCGATATGTCGTCCAGGAAATTGGGTTGTCACTGCAAGTTCGGTTGTTAGATAATCGTTATATTGCAACAGCAGTTGCTTTGATCTTGGGAGGCATTGTGGCTCTTATTCCAGGTCCAAAAGGACTTGGTAGTGGTGGTTTAATTCTATGGCCTCTTTTTGGTGCGACAAACCAACTTCTGGCTGGCCTTGCTTTTATGGTCATTGTTTTTTATTTAATTCGTCGAAACAAGCCAATATGGTTTGTAGTAGTACCGATGGTATTGATGATCATCATGCCGTTATGGGCAATGATGTGGAATATGTTTGCTCCGGAAACGGGTTGGTATTTTACAGGGAATTATCTGTTACTGGGAGTTGGAATAAGTATTCAGGTTTTGCAAATATGGATGGTTATTGAAGGTTTTGTCGCATTGCGAACAGCACGTGGAAACTATCCTGAACTCCCACCAATCGCTGATTCTTCTAGATAACGAAAGCCTCAATTGCCAGTTAAGTTGGTGTTTATGCTTGAACCTAGGTTGATTGTTATGACGAAGTCAATTCAATCGTTTGCCCGGTCTGTTTTTTTATGAATGTCTGTGATCTACTTTCAATCATCAGGACTNGATTTCTTTTCTGATTGACATAGTAATTGGCCCAATGATAAAATCAGCAAGTTGTTTACACTTTCCTGAGGGGAGTTGCGATTGAAAGCCGCTCAAATTGTTAGTCATCGCAAATTTGATATTGTTGATGTGGATACTCCTGATATCTCATCTGAGCCGCAAGGTACAGTTCTCGTTAAATCATATCAAAGTGCCATTTGTGGTAGTGATATGCCTCTCTTTGACCTGAAGTATCCTGAGGGTTCCTACCCATTGTCATTGGGACGATCTATCCACGAATGTATCGGAACAATTGCAAGCAGCAATTCTAACCGTTTTGATGTAGGCGATATGGTACTTTCGATTCCTCGTGAATTTGGCCTTTCAGAGTATTTTGTCTCCAATGAAAATGTGACAGTTCCACTTCCTGATAAGTCGATACATAGTTATGAAATGGATCATATTTTGATGTCACAACCACTTGGTACGGTAATATGGGCCTGTAGGAAACTTGGAAATTTGTTGCATCAGGATACAGTTATTGTAGGNCAAGGTCCTATGGGATTGCTGTTTTCGCACATGCTGAGCAATTTGGGTGTGAGTACCATAATCGCTGTTGATCAGCTAGATTACCGGTTGTCAATTTCCAAGCAAATGCGAGCAACGCATGTAATTAATTCTAAGAAGGAAAACCCCGTTGAAATTGTTAAGGATATTACCAATGGTAAAATGGCAGATTTGGTGGTAGAGATGGTAGGTCATCAAACGGAAACAATTAATGATTGCTTAGATCTTGTAAAGCGGGGTGGCACAATCCTTGCCTTTGGTGTGCCGGACGATAATAACTACAATTTCAGATATGGAGATTTTTTTAGACAAAACATTCATCTAATAAGCACTGTAGGGCCGGAAGAGCTAAAGGATTATCCTTTAGCAATGGATTTCATTGTTCAANGGCGAATCAATGTTTCGCCAATTATTACACACCATTTGCCGTTTACTGAAGTTCAGTGTGGATTTGACCTGTTTTCTGATCGGCAGGATGAAGCAATTAAGGTTGTTCTTGATTTTGACTGAAAATGTAAAGAAGAGGGATAAGCGATAGAATGGGAAGAGAGATTTTAAGNGGGTTTGTGTTATGGGGCAGGTGTCTCATTTGGGCGATTGTCCTTGCTAGTCCTTTCGTTTGGATTTGGCAAGCCCATCCGGGGCCGGGACAAGAGTTAAGCCCATTGTGGGAGTGGCTNGAAGCTGATTCGTCTGTACANGGTTATGCGAAGATCATTGTGGTGGTAATTGGGTTGGTCTGGTTTGTTTCTGGGTTGGTTTTTTTNGTAGGTTCATTTTTNAAGGCTACGATCGATTTAAATCTGGCTACTGCAGAAGAATCATTGTTGGAGGAAAGCGACCACGCGGAGCGTGCGCGTGAACATTTGATTATGCAGGAGGAAGCCACAGATTGATTTCCCCTGCCTAATTTCTTTTTTGCTTCGAAGTAAATATAATTAGCTTTTTACACGGCGCTTTTTAGACAGTTATATTCCAATTCATCAAATGCCCTCCATAAAAATTGTTTAGAATTTTTGCTTTCTTTTGGTACCATTGGACTAGTTTGAAATTATGTTGGCTAGCTGGTAATGTGAACTCAACAAAGCCATTCATAAAGGAAAAGTCAACCTTCTTCCCAGTGATATGAATTATGTCATAGGTATGTAAGNGAGTTAGATGGGCCTCATAACCCGATGGGTAGAAAGTTGAAATAATTATCAGNTTCAACGTTTAATGTAATATNACGTGTGGNATNTTTTAGCGGGTTAGGTATATTGTGTGTNCTTGCATGCTTTTTAATAAATGGAATGCTTATGGTTCAAACCAGATTACTAATNNGATAGGNGAAAACAATGCAGCATATACAGATTCTTAACTTNAACCTCAAAGGAATCAANCACGATGATTTTGTGGAAATTGCTGACACAATGGCTNCAGTCTTCGCTGAAGTACCAGGNCTGCTCTCAAAANNTTGGNTAGCAGATCAGGAAGGTAACACATACGGTGGTGTTTACACCTGGAAAGATCGTCAAGCAATGGAAACTTTTAGCAAAAGCAGCCTTTTTAATGACGTCGCAA
>PBXZ01000047.1:0-31670 GCA_002729415.1 Candidatus Poribacteria bacterium
ATACTCAAAATAACATCTATGCTGGCACAGCTCCAAGTGGTTTGGTCTACAAAATCCCAGCAGGTGGAAATACACCAACAACAATTCTCAACGCAGATGAAAACTATGTTTGGTCATTAACTTTCGACAAGTCTGGCAACCTATACGCCGCAACAGGCACAAATGGNAAACTTTACAAAATNACANCGGATGGGAANGTAGACATATTCTTTGATTCTGATGAAACTAATCTGACNAGTTTACTCTTTCACAACGACAACATCTANGCTGGCAGCGATGGAAANGGCACAATCTTTCGAATTGACATGAACGGGACAGNTTCGGTTATNNACCAAACCGGACAAAAAGAAGTNCGCACACTTGTTGCAGGAAAAAATGGNGATGTTTTTGCCGGCACAGTAACAACACAACCACCNCAACCGGGGCAAGGNAAACCTCGTCAGANACCNAGTGGACCTCCNACTCCGGANGGTAGNCCCCCTGANCCCAAAAAATCATTCATCTACCGGATTACCTCAGATAATGTTGTCTCGCGCTTNTGGATGGCTCCAGANCCACTGGTTTTGTCAATGATAATGGAGGANGANAACCTGATNGTTGGTACTGGTGACAGNGGCAANGTCTATCAAGTTGATATGGACGGNAACTTTGTATCATTGGCTAAATGCGAGGCAGGACAANTCATAGCCATGCATAAAGCNNGATCNGGGAANCTGNTACTAGCTACTGGAAANACCGGGAAGATATTTGAACTGGCAGANGGATANGAANCAACAGGAACCTTGACTTCAGNTTCCCACGACACGAAATNAGTTTCCCAATGGGGAAAGATCNACTGGGANGNAAGTTCNCCNGAAGGNACCNNNATNACACTAGCGACTAGATCCGGTAATACGGATAAACCTGACAATACTTGGAGCAACTGGTCAGAGGAACTCTCCATACCAGAAGGATCNCAAATTACAAGTCCTCCTGCCCGTTTTGTNCAGTGGCGCTCNACTCTTAGTACTAGNGTGGCAACAGCAGCACCTATACTNAAAAAGGTAAGNGTTGCATCAGTGCATTTTAATGTTACACCAAACATAGGTGACTTGAAGATACANATTGGCCCTCCTCCAAAAGAGCGCCAAAATAATAAACCGGGNTCATCCNAAAANAATAAAATTCGGTCCGCTACTTGGAAGGCGATAGATCGAAANGGGGATAAGCTCCTGTTTACTATCTATTATAAGGAAATCAACGAAAAAAACTGGAANTTGATAAAGAAAGAATTGACGTCCCCAAGTCATACTTGGGATTCAACTTCAATGCCTAACGGTCAATACGAGCTNAAAGTTGAAGCTACGGATAAATTAAGCAACATNGCTAGCGAAGCCATTTCAATAGANAAAATAAGTGATCCTTTCGACATTGACAATACCCAGCCGGTTCTGGCCGCAATCAAATCCAACCCAACAGAAGATAGCATCTTCCAGATCTCATGTGTCGTTACCGATGAACTTAGTCCAATCAGTTCAGCTANCTANAAGATNGATAGCGCTGAACATTGGCAGGCAATGTTTTCCGAAGACGGGATTCTCGATTCCCACCGAGAGGTTCTCNTTCTCGAAACTAAGAAACTAGAAGGAGAAGAACACACAATCACCATTATGGTCACCGACGCCTCTGGTAACAGATCAGTTGCTAGGGGGCGTTTTTAAGAAGACTTAAGCCTCTAATACTTCTCGAATTGCTGAATAGACCGTATCCAGTAGCTGGTCCAACTCGGTGATTGTAATTGAAAGTGGTGGCATGATAACAATTGTGTTTACCAGAGGACGTAATATTACCCCACGCTTCAAAGCCGCTTTACAAACCCGAATGCCAATTTTGAGTTGAGGTAAAAACTCCTCTTTGGTCATTTTGTTATGCACGAGTTCAACCGCNCCAATCATTCCTATGGTTCTAATATCACCAACGTGTTTAAGGTTATAAAATGTTTGGAGGCGATTTTTAAAATAGGTAATTTTAGGTTGAATTTTCTCAATCAAATTTTCTCGTTCGAAGATCTCNAAATTAGCTAATGCAGCNACACAACCCAGTTGATTTCCAGTAAACGTATGGCCGTGAAAAAAGGTCTTCATTTCATGATATTCACCTAGAAATGCGTCGTGAATCCGGTCGGTTGTCAAAGTGGCTGCTAGTGGCAGATATCCGGCNGTTAATCCTTTGGCTGTGCACAGAATATCTGGTGCAACATNCTCATGTTCACAGGCCCACATTCTGCCGGTTCGCCCCAAACCAGTCATCACCTCATCCAGAATTAGGAGAACTCCATACTTTTGGGACAAGTCAGCAANACCCCGCAGAAAACCATCAGGAGCAATCAACATACCTCCAGCCCCTTGCACNATAGGCTCAGCCACGACAGCCGAAATTTTGTCAGCCTCCGATTGCAGAACACACTCCANCTTGTGCAAACATGCGTCACGCACCTCAGTGGGATCATCACTAATTGTCGATCGATACACATACGGGGNGGGAACAGAAATCGATGGGAAGAGNAGCGATTGGAAGATCTTATGGAATAAATCAATTCTGCCAACACTAACTGCGCCGATAGTGTCACCATGATAGGCATAATCGATAGAAACAAAGGTATCTCGATGAGTCTCACCTTGATGCTGCCAGAATTGATGTGCAATTTTCAAGGCAATCTCGACAGCAGTCGACCCATTATCGGAAAAAAAAACGCGATTTAAACCCTCTGGCGTAATTTCAATCAGCTTTTTGGCAAGCTGAATGGCAGGGACGTTTGAATATCCTAACAGCGTCGAGTGTGAAACCTTGTCGATTTGAGCCTTCAGAGCGCCATCAATTTCCTGGTGCCTGTGACCATGCACATTTGTCCACATGGAAGAAATCCCATCAATATAGTGTTTACCATCAATATCAATGAGGTAAATTCCTTCTCCACGTTCAATGATGATAATCTCTTCTTCAAACCATTCCTTCATCTGAGTAAAAGGATGCCAAAGATACTGCTTATCCCATTCTATCAATGCCTGTTTTGAACTCATAAAAAAATTATATCAGGTATAAAGTCGTTATACTATTCCATTTGAGTTTGAAGCTAAAAATTGTTAAACTAAATTAAAATTACTATAAATTACTATAAAAACATAACGTCAACACAGGTAAGAGATTTGAAGATAACAGATGTTAAAACACTGGTTATGGGAACAAGTTGGCGGAATTTGACTTTCGTTACGGTTGAAACAGATGAAGGGGTTAGTGGAATTAGTGAAGCCCGTATGGTAAACCGAACAGATGCACTACTAGCCTATCTTGACGGAGTGAAACACAGACATGTTATTGGCTACGACCCATTCAATATCGAGGATTTATATTTGAGGATGTTCCGAAACGACTATGGGCGTGCTGGCGAAATTGTTTCCACGGGAATCAGTTTAATCGAAATCGCTTGTTGGGATATTATCGGAAAAGTCGTTAACCAACCAGTTTACCGTCTAATCGGAGGTGCCTGTCGCGAGAAAATAAAGGCTTACGCTAATGGTTGGTATAAGGTTGAACGCACAACTGAAGAATTCCATGCTGCTGCCAAAAAGGTAATCCAAAAAGGATATAAAGCTTTGAAATTCGATCCGTTCGGTGCTGGTAATTACGAATTGGAATATGACGAGAAACAGAGATCTATCTCTCTAGTTGAAGCGGTGCGGGATGCGGTTGGTGAGGACGTAGAGATTATGATTGAAATGCACGGTCGATTCAGTCCATCAACAGCAGTCGAGGTTGCGCGGGAACTTGAGCCATTCAAGCCCAGTTGGGTCGAAGAACCTGTTCCTCCAGATAATCTGGCAGCTTTAGCCAAAGCTGAACGAAAAATTAATATCCCCGTGGCAACTGGAGAGCGGCTCTACAATAAGTACGAATATCGTGAACTCATTAGTATGCAAGCTGCCGACATTTTACAGCCTGATATTACCCAAACAGGTGGTTTTTTGGAAACCAAGAAAATCGCTGCCATGGGAGACATGTGCTACATGTTAGTTGCACCACATAATGTCGGAGGTCCCGTGTCCACAGCAACATCACTTCATTTCGCTGCTAGCACGCCCAATTTCAAAATCCAAGAACACTTCAACGATTTCTCTGAAGCCTGGGTCAAAGAGGCGGCTATTGGTTGTCCTGAAGTCGTTGATGGCTATTTCTCTCTGCCATCAGGACCAGGACTTGGAGTGACACTAAATGAAGATTTGATTAAAGAACACCCATACCGCGAGTTGTTTTTCAATTTATGGCAAGACGATTGGCATCGACGCCAAGTAGAGGAAGAATAAAAGGTTACGGTCATTCTAACTCAGAAGCCAAGAAGTTTAACCTCCATTTGCAGATCGATCTCCTTCTCAGCTTTCACACGGTTTTGTATTAAGTCAATAAGTTCAAGTACATCTTTGGCTTTGGCTTTGCCGTGGTTGATAATGAAGTTACCATGAGTTGTAGAGACCTCTGCATCTCCAATTCTTGTACCCTTGAGACGGCATTCTTCGATCAATTTCCCCGCAGAATGATTCGGAGGATTCTTAAACATACAACCGGCACTCCCCTCTACAAATGGCTGGGTAGTAATTTTACGCTGATAATATTTCCTCATTAACTGTGTAACTTCTTTCGGATTACCCTGCACAAGCCGTAGAGATGCATCAAGTACGCAAAAGTATTTGTCTAATTTGCTCCGGCGATAGGCGAAGCCAGCCTGGTCATGACAAAGTTTCAGTATTTCTCCCTGGTCTGTCATAACTCGTATCTGCTCGACACGTTCTCCAAAATCATTGCCCCAAGCACCAGCGTTCATGATCATTGCCCCGCCAACTGAACCTGGAATACCAAGAGCAAATTCAAGACCGCTAAATCCATGGCCAGCCACGGATTTAGCTAATTTGGGCTGCGATACCCCCCCACCAGCACATACACTATCACCTTCATACCGAATTTGATCAAAATCACCAACCAACCGGATTACCATACCTGCAAACCCATTGTCACTGACCAAGAAATTTGACCCACGCCCAAGTAAAGCTATCGGCAAAAACTGTTGGCTTTTGAAGGCGGTAAACCGGATTAAATCTTCGATGCTCCCCACTTCGTAGTAGACAGTTGCAGGACCGCCAATCCCAAAATAGGTGTGTTTACTCAGCGGTTCTCCAAAGCGCAGCCGTGACGCAGAAGAATGACTATCCTCCACCATCCCTTGTAACTCTGCCTTCCACTCCATATCGCTCAACACGATTCTTTTGATTGATCCAGCCCATATCTGCTATTATTTCTGCATAAATAGTAGCAGGTCTGGTTAACCTCTGCAAGTTATCAGGACTGCGAAACAGAGGGAACTAATGGTTAAAATTGGGATTATTGGTGCATCAGGTTACACCAGCAGTGAGCTAATGCGTTTGCTGGTAACCCATCCTAAGGATTTAAAGATTGAATTGGTAACTTCCGAAACCTTTACCGGACAGCGTGTCGATCGTGTCTTGCCAAACCTTAGGGGCTTCATTGACCTTGATTTCGAGAAGCTAGAAATTCAAAGCTTGGGAAATCAGGTTGATATTGTCATACTAGCGGTTCCGCACAAAGTGGCCATGGAGTTTGTTCCTCAAATCCGAAATCAGGACATCCGCGTAATCGATTTCAGCGCCGATTATCGACTGAATGACCAATTGGTCTACGAAAAATGGTATGGCATCGATCACACAGATCCCAGTCGGATGACAAACACTGTTTACGGTTTGCCTGAACGCTATCGTGACCTAATCCGTGGAGCCGATTTAGTTGCTAATCCTGGTTGCTATCCAACGACTTCAATCCTCCCTTCTATTCCGATCATTAGCGAACAGCTTGTTGAACTTGATCAAATTATCATCGACGCCAAATCTGGCATTTCGGGTGCGGGAAGCAAACCGAAAGACACAACACATTATCCTAACCGCGAATCCAATCTGGTAGCTTATGGGCTAGCTTCCCATCGACACACACCAGAAATCGAGCAGGAACTCAGTGCCATCAATGGAGACGAGATTATTGTCAACTTTACACCACACCTAGTACCAATGACACGCGGAATCCTGACCACATTGTACTTTAAGCTTAAGCAATCCATGTCAACCCAAGATCTTTTAAGTGTCTACGCAGATTTCTACCGAAACGAACCGTTTATACGCGTTCTGGGTCTAGGTGAATATCCGCAAACAAAGTCAGTCCTTGGCAGTAATTTTTGCGATATTGGACTGGAGGTTGATCCCCGTACCAATCGAGCAATAGTGATGGCAGCAACCGACAATCTAGTGAAAGGCGCTTCAGGCGCAGTAGTACAGAATTTAAACCTCATGTTTGGATATGATGAAACTGCTGGTCTGATGAACCCCGGGCTTATGCCGTAATGTAGTTTAGGATGACTTCTAATTTTCAATTATCAGTCGACGATCAAAANCTAGTCGTCATCATTGCTGGCGAACCNTCAGGGGATCTACACGCCTCACAGGTCGCCCGAAGGCTGAAAGAGAAATTGCCTGAAATCGAGTTAGNAGGCATGGGAGGCGATCTGATGGNATCAGCAGGTGTTAAGTTACTATTTCATATCCGTGATTCAGCAGTCATGGGAATCAGCGAAGTACTTAACATGATTCCGGCATTTTTGCAGAAGCAACGCGATCTCAAAAAATTGATCGCCACTAAAAAACCATCAGTGGTCGTTCTTGTCGATTTTGGTGATTTTAACTTAGGGATAGCTAAATTCGCGCATCAATTGAATATTCCAACAATCTACTATATCCCGCCCAAGGCATGGGCATGGCGTGGTAACCGTGTCGATAAATTAGCCAAAACTACTAGCATAATTGCCTCGATCTTCCCCTTTGAAACCGAGTTTTATCGGAAGAAAGGAGCAAATGTGGAGTTTGTCGGGCATCCGTTACTTGACGTTGCTCAAACCGATTTCACCCAAACAGAAGCGCAGAAATCCCTTGATATCGCAGACAATTATCCCGTTGTAGGTTTAATGCCTGGTAGCCGTCGGAAAGAAATACAGTGCCTATTNCCGATTATGCTTGAAGTTGCGCAAAACCTTCTNCAACGAATCCCATCATGNCNGTTTATTCTCCCTTTAGCACCAGGCATCGACCGGCAATCTCTNCCCAATATGCCTTTTGTCNAGATTATCGAGGATGCCGTCTACCCATCAATGAGAGCCGCGGATCTCATGCTTGTCGCATCTGGTACAGCCACGCTGGAAGCTGCCTGTATTGGNACNCCAATGATCATTGTTTACAAAGTTTCGTTGTTGACTTGGTGGATAATACAACATTTCGTTAATCTAGAATTCAGNGGGTTACCTAACATTATTGCTGGCCGNGAAATTGTTCCAGAACTGTTGCAGGATGAAGTAACAACCAATCAGGTAACNGCGACTGNGATTGATCTCCTTGAGAACCCNGANCAATGTCAAAAGCAACGGCAAGAACTCAAACAAGTTTCTAAATCTCTCGGGTNGATNGGGGCGAGNNAACGAGTTNCTGATTTAATCTTAAATTATTTATAGCTGATATCTTATGTTGAGAATCTATGCCATCTTGACAGGCCAATCTGCAGGTGTCATTTCCTCAGTNTTTCGAATTATTTTGATNCCGTTNAGTTGGGTNTACGGTCTGGCTNTNATGGCACGGCATTACTTCTACGACCGAAAAATACTAACATCTCTCAATCTTGACTGCGGCGTAATTAGCGTTGGCAACATAGTTGCGGGTGGTGCGGGTAAGACCCCAATCGTCATCTGGCTAGCCAAGCATTTCCGGAATTCCGGTTACAGAGTAGCCATTATACTGAGAGGTTATAAAAGAAAAGCCAAGTCAGAAACAGGAATCGTGTCGGACGGCACAAAAACCCTTCTCTCACTTGAGGAAAGTGGCGATGAGGCATTTATGATTGCACTGGAACTCCCTGAAATCCCGGTGCTAGTATCCAAGAACCGATATAAAGCTGGCATCGAAGCAATTAGAAAATGGAAGACCCAAGTCATTATACTAGACGATGGTTTTCAACATCAACAATTGAAACGCGATCTTGATATCGTGGTCATAGACAGTAAACGTCCTTTCGGAAACGGACAGATACTACCAGCCGGTATATTACGCGAACCCAAGCAGTCTCTTCAGCGTGCAGATCTGTTGTTACTTACTCATACTAATTCCGCTTCCAACTTATCGCAGATACGCTCAAAAATTGAGACTATCGCTGGACAAAAGACAATATTTGAGAGCCAATACCACCCAACAAAACTATACAAATTAGGTGATTCCCAAGATTTATCACTCGAATCCTTGAAGAACCAGAGAATTCT
This sequence comes from Candidatus Poribacteria bacterium, assembly GCA_002729415.1. GTDB lineage: Bacteria > Poribacteria > WGA-4E > WGA-4E > UBA9662 > UBA9662. The sequence continues at coordinate 8,393 of PBXZ01000047.1, forward strand.
TCTGGTCTGCGGAATTGGAAATCCTGAAACTTTTGTTCATACCGTCGAAGGATACCAACCAAGCCATCTTGAACTCATGGCGTTTTCAGATCACCACCAATATGGGAAAAAAGATATACTTCGTATCCAAAGGCGGGCGAGCATAATGAAATCGGACATCATCGTCACCACCCAAAAAGACGAACAAAAGTTACGCCTGTATGCTGACCAATTGTTAATTTTCGTCTTAGCAATCGAGGTTCGATTCTTACCAGAACATGGAAGATCAATAAAAGACATGCTTAACCTGTATGCCCGAACCTGTTTGCCACTCTGATTCTCGATATTTTGAGAGTGCTATTCACTTAAAAGCACATGGCGGCAAGCAAAAGCAACTACTGATAATAATCTGACACACTGCAGGAAAACTAAACCCTGAACACAGGAAGGTAATTAAAATGCAATTCAGCACTGGGTTCTCCATCTTGCTTTTAACCCCTAACTTGATCTTTCAGTTAGAGTACGACCAAAATTCCAAATGCTAATTGGAAATGGTTAAGCATGCGCGACCATCAGATTTGAAAATTCTAATTTCAGCTTCACATCAACTCAGCTTGCCTCTGAAGCACTCGTGCCCAAATCGAAGAAAAGCCCTTTTATCACAACCAATACAATTCCATCGTACCCAGTTATCACAGACTTGTGAGCAACAAATTTTTTGAGCCCTTCATAGCATAGAAAATTGATGTTGTCACATATNGTCGCATCTTGAAANATGTATTAAATACGTAACGTNTAATTTAGTNCAATATCCTTAGAAAATNACACGCNTTTTATTGCTTCTTGACAAGATTTTGNAACTATGATAGAATCTNAATTTGCNCTATTATCTTCAGTCCGAAATGAGTTTTCTCTGTGGTNTGTCACCACATATTAAGGAGAGTTATATGAGGAAATTTGAAACTCCGTTTTGCATTGTCCTTCTTTGGACTTTTCTGATGCTGAATTACTGCGCTTTTATAGCGGAAGGAGTAGACGGGGAATCTTCGCTTAGTCTCTCGGATGCAGCGGTGAAGATCCGTGAGCAAGTAGACATCCGAAATATGCGCAAAGATATTGCACGACTCTCTAGCCTTTCTACGCGCGTTACGGGTTATCCTGAAGCTGCCAATGCCAGTAAGTACATTTTCGACCGATTTACTGAAATTGGGCTTCAGAATGTCGAAGGTCGCGATTTTGAAATTACCGTTCCAATCGACCATGGTGACGGTCGTCTGGAAGTGCTTAACAGTAGTGGGGAACCCACTCTAGATTTTCAAATTTCCCCAATTTGGCCTAATCTCATTCGAACTTCCCTCCTCCCTCCCAATGGTTTAAGAGNACCTATCTTCTACGNAGGCTCCTCCNACCTCCAAGACTTCAACAATAAAGANATCGGAGGATTCTGGTATGAAGTTAANGAGGGNGACACTCTAGANAGTGTTGCCNACCGCTTNCATGTTGGCGTCGGTGCTATNACGGATGATATTCTGAACNNNTCCCTACAAAAGACAGATGANGGTGTCGATAACAACGAAGACCTACAGATCGATGAATACGGCGAAATCCCTCTACTNTCCGATATTTCAATATGGGCAAAAGATAGAATTGATAATAATGGCAACGGGATCATAGACGAAATTCCTGGCGATAATACCGATGGTAAAGATAACGATAAGGACGGACAGATAGACGAGAAGGGGGAATTCATCGCCGCTTCTGAATCCAGTATCTTTATTCCTGAAGGGAGTGTCGTCTTAGTCGACTTTAATTCCAGTACGCGTTGGATCAATGCCGCCATGCTNGGTGCCAAAGCNGTNGTCTTCATNGAACCAGAAACAACAAACCGTGGTGAAGCAGAAAACAANTTTCTGACTGTTCCTGCNAATGTACCTCGTTTTTGGATNAACAAAACCAATGCCGAAAAAATAAAGGCAATGATCGTTACGGCAGAAAGTAAGAATGAGAAAGTTTCCGTTCGCTTGAAGTCAACCATGACCTGGGAACGGCGAACAGGTCAAAATATTCGCGGATATCTTGAAGGAGGCGATCTTCAACTCAAAGATGAAATGGTAGTCATCAACGCCTACTACGATTCCATGTCGGTCGTACCTGCTATTGCACCGGGAGCAGATCCAACTAGTGGTATTGCCAGCATGCTTGAACTAGCTCGAATTTTCTCTGAAAAGCAATTTCGGCCAGGAAGGTCAGTCTTGTTTGTGGCAACTGATGCNCATTTCCAAGGTCTGGCTGGTATGAGAGCATTCATGGAGGGAATTGGGAAAGATGTTGTTGGTCGTGACGTTGACTCTCCAGGAACACCNACCATGTACGGCCTACGTCGAGGGCTTAGCAACGATAAACTTGAATTCGAAGAGCTNGGCAGGAAAATTCTCATTTCAATTGATCGGAACGTTCTCGTTGATCTACCACCCGATTTTTACCATGATGTCCACCAAGTAACTGANGATTTGGAATCACTTGATACTACACTGGCTGATTTGTCTGTTTCTGTCTCTAATGTTAATTCGTTACGCGATAAACAGCGTGATTTTCAAATCAGNCAAAAGAAGAAAGTCCTGTCGAGAAAGAAGCGTGAGAAACAGGATTTTACTGCAGAGGAAAAATCCCTGCTTGATGTAAACCTATCAAAAATCAAAAAAGACTCGCAACAAACTACCCAGTTTCTTAGAGATATTGTCCAACGTATTGACAGATTGCGAGAGCGTGCCTTGACAGAGTCNCGTGCCGCCCAACGTGAGCTACTAGAATCAATTGCTNTACCAATGGCGCGCATTGATGTTTGGGCTATCAAGGAACTGGAAGCCGACCTGAAGTCAGAGAATCCTGAAAAATTCAGCCAAGTCCCGGGAGACGCATACATTGATCTGCAAGGAGAAGATGGAGATTACTCACTGAAGATTCCTCCTGAACTACAAGGCCAGCCGCTAGAGAAGGATATACAGAAACTGTCGAATAGTCTAAGAAACTGGGAATTGAAAGACGAACGAAAATTACTGTTNCGGTACGCACCCGAGAAACTNCTTGATCGACACCTCAANTATTCTGATCTGAAAAAGTTAATTGAGGCTCGNCGGATTATATCTTCTGCAGAGGCTCCCTTATCCAGCTACATCAGTCAAGAAAAACAGATTCTGGGANNCATCANGGATAAAATCACTGGCTCCGATAGCCACAAAGATTTTTTTGTCGAATCCATCAGTAAACTTAATGAAAATCCCTTACTTTTCCCTGAAAAAGCAAAACTTGCACTATATATCAGTGATACAGACCTACTTAATTTGAGCTCCTATCAACAAAAAGAACTTGGTAGCGGATTCAGCCGCTCCAAAAAAGGCAACCTAGATCGCTTTGAGGAGCTTGATAAGGAGATCAAGCAGAAACAGGCGCTCCTCAGTTCCGCGAAAGCTGACCGAACAATAGGAATATTGATCGAAACTCTGAAAAAAGACAAGCAAAACATTCTTGAAAGCGGCTTACGAAATGCCCGGATTGAAGCACAGAGAATCAATCAATTGCTGAATTTACATGCCAATCTCACCCGAGGATATCTGGATGAAGAAATCCTAGTATTGAAACACTATTTGCAAGATCATGAAAAGATAGAACAAGCAATTAGAATTCGCACAAAAATTGCCGCTCACCTTACCGAACAGAACCTACTTGCTGTTGTTAAAGAACGAGCTGAATCTGATATTGTTGACCTTCAAAACCTGCTAGGTCGCCTTGACCAACTCAACTCCGGTCTGAAGGAAGAAACCAAATCATTGCTTCGGGATAACATGTTGACACTGCGAAATGCACGTTTCCGGAATATCCAAAGCCGCGTTGAAAAAATAGCGCGTATCAGCAAATCAGAATACCAACGTAAGATTGCAGCTCTGGAACAGGCAATCGCTTTGCAAGATCTGTTCAATCGTTATTATGCATCTCTCTTCATTTCGGTTGACCTATCGACACAAAATGACACATTCGGCGTTTTCAACAAAGGATGGTTCTACGATCAGCAACCCGAACACGTGCTACGCCGCGAGTTCGCATCCATCGGCAACAAATTGTCGGAATATGCCGATGGCGCAGACTTCGGGGAGCGAATTGAACAATTATGGAAATTCACTAACGACCAAATACAACAAAGTGTGATGACCAGCCAGTGGGGGATTTCCGCTGGAATAGCTCCTAAAGAAGCTATTGAGGGTAAAACACTTGAGACACTGATTGGAGAACATTTTAGTACCTTGCAAGGGCTTGGTGGAGTTTCTAGGTTGATGAAAATGCAATTCCAGCAAATGAGAGATCGAGGTGAGCCTTCCGAAGATATGTTGAAAGACATAGACTATATTCGGAAAGAGGTTGAGCGATTTATCCGAAATGATATCCGGTCATCTCGAAAGGCGCGAAAAGGAAAAATCCGCCAACTCAATAAACTTAATGCCCAACTCACGCTTAGAAACGAAGACCCATCGGAATTCACTCAAGATGAAATTGACGATATAAAAGAACTAATCAATGTCGTTGGCTTGGGAGGTAGCAGCAATTTCATCAATGGCATTTCGGCCAGTGGGGGAAAAACTTGGAAAACTTACATTCCAGGCAAAATCGCCTTTGATAGTGAAGTTGCAACTTTAGCCGGCAAAACTGGTATTGCGTTTGCCACAATCGACGACGCCCGCATGATGACAGATACACCGTTTGACGCAATCAACCGAATGGATATTAATAAAAACGGTAATCTGCATAAACAGGTCAAAACCATGGCATCAATACTGATACAAGCTCTGCGTGATCCTTTGATGCCCACGTCGGCAAAAGTCGGAAATTTTTATTGTAATCTATACGGTGATGTTGTTGAATACGATGCACGGGAGAGTGCACTACCAAGTAAAGCTGTTCCTGAGCCAATCATCACACTCCGCCGTAAGCACAAAACAATGGCAGGTGTCCGCGGAGATTTAATTATACGAGGTGATAACAAAGGACAATTCGAAGTTGTCGGTTTGGCTATGGAAGGGAGAGCCACCAATCGTATGGGTGGAGCTCAAGAAATTGAGCCCTATGTTCTAGACCGGAATTCGGGTGATATCGTTTATGCCCCCGACCTTGGCAACTATGGAGCTAAAGTCTACAACAATAAAGTACCTATAGACCGGCGGCAAAGGGGCTGTCGAGTTGTCGTCTTTCCCTGTGTTTCAACAACCATATATGATTTGGTAGACCAACGATCTTTGCGAACACTTCGTGAGCTGCAAATCTATGATGCCGGAACTGACAGTTTCCCTGAAAAATATGGTCTGTCCAAACCCATACAGCAACAAGGAGTATCAGCAACAGAGCCAATTGCGTTGGTCTACTCAGAACCAGATAAACGGATTAAGATCGGAATGTCATATGGACAAATTGGCAAGCGACTCCTGTTAATTAAAGCTGGACGAAGCGGGGCGCAAAACCCAACGCTTTATACAGGTGAAGGTTTCGTTGTTGGTGAAAATGGTTCAATCCGTGTCACTCCTTACGTAGTCATACGTGATATGTGGTGGCTGGATGAAAATCGAAACAGGCTTTACAAGAAATTCGGGATTAGTAGTGACCGACTTGACCAGTTACACCAATTTGCGAACGAGCGTCTCGACCAAGCGCGGGACACGTTGTTGAAACGAGATTATTCGCAAGCGCTGAAACTCGCACGAGCTGCTTGGGGGTTTGAGTCACGTGCCTATCCGGATGTGAAGAAAACAGGAAATGACGTAGTTAGCGGGGTCATGTTCTATCTGGCGTTGTTATTACCATTTGCTTATTTCATGGAACGGCTACTCTTTGGTTTTGCCAGTATTTGGAAGCAGATTACCGGTACCTTTTCCATTTTTCTTGTTGTATTTTTCTTTCTTGCTCAAGTCCATCCCGCTTTCCAGATTACTGCCACGCCTATTATTATTCTGGTTGCCTTTATTGTGCTAACTTTATCGGTACTGGTGGTGGCAATCATCATCAGGAAATTTGAGGAGCAATTGGAATTAATGAAACAGCAAGCCTCAAAAGTGTATAAAGCCGATGTGGGACGGCTGGCAGCCTCTGCTGCTGCTTTCAGTCTGGGAATCTCCAATATGCGAAAGCGCGGAATGAGAACAGCTTTGACCTGCGTGACATTGGTTATCCTGACGTTTACCGTTATTTCATTCACATCGGTACGGACATTCATGCGACCTAACTCGACAACATTAGCCGCTGTTACACCAAAATACACTGGGATGCTGATACGAGATCAATACTGGAGAGCCATGGAAGAGCCAGTGGTAACGACAATTACCAATGATCTACGCAAGAAGAAAGTTAGCCAAGAAGAGTTGGAACGCTTGTTCAGAAGAAAAGGGAAACCGATAAATAGCGAGTTAAGCGATGTCACTATCTACAACGTCGTGGCACCGCGGGCATGGTACCAAACATCCGGTACTGGAGACCAATCGTTTGTCCAATTGACTAGAACAGCAAACAAGTCAGATCCTCGACCAAAGACGACCTCAACTGGTAAACCCAAAACTTTTGCTGCCAACATGCTGGTTGGTATGAGTAAAAATGAACCTGATGTAACTGGTATTCACAGTCACCTGAAGTATGGAGCTTGGTTTAAGCCAGAAAATGAATCTGAATGGCCCACAAAATGGCCGTATGCCTGCGTCCTTCCCCAAGGAATGGCGGATTTGTTGGGGATCGAGGAAGCCGATATGGGGAAAGCAACCGTTTCAGTTTATGGTGAGGACTTTACCGTTACCGGTGTTTTGGGTGTTGGGTTCAAAGATTTGAAAGATAATGACGGTGAAGAGTTAACACCTGTTGATTACCAGTTAATGAACCAGCAAAGTTCCCGTGGTGGACAGGGGGAAGAAACCCTTGAAGGCGAATTACAGAAATACCTGCACCTTACACCCGATAGTATTGCCATCTTGCCATACGAGGTTGTTATGAACCAAGGGGGTAACCTCAAATCAGTAGCCGTTAGTATGGAAGTACACGACCAAGACACAAGAAAGGACAACAAGGTCTTGCTGAATGCGGAAGATAAGTTGGACTTGATCATGGCCCCGTTAATGACCCGTATTTCGCTTGACTTCTTCGTTGGAAGGGGCAAGGATGCCTATTTGTATAGTGCCATTGGGATGACCTCATTTTCGGGTATGGGTAATTTATTCATTCCTATTCTAATTGCTTCGTTAATCGTGTTGAATACAATGCTGGGTGCAGTTTACGAACGCGTTCGAGAAATCGGGATTTACAGCTCTGTCGGACTAGCACCGATACACATCGCGTTTTTGTTTCTGGCAGAGGCTTGTGTTTATGCGATTGTGGGAGCGGTATTCGGTTACTTATTCGGACAAGCCGTGGCAACGATACTAGTTAAATTTAACCTGTTGGCTGGTTTGACGCTGAACTATTCATCCATGTCAACAGTAATGGCGACGATTATTGTCATGCTTGTCGTTATCGGGTCAACATTATATCCAGCCATTAAAGCAGGTCGGATGGCTGTCCCTGACATTGAACGGAAATGGAAACTTCCAGAACCGGATGGTGATTTCTGGCAATTCAGCTTACCGTTTACCGTTTTATCTGAAGAATCTTTGGGCTTGAACATCTTTATGCGGGATTATTTTGAAGCACATTCTGATGAATCTGCTAGTGATTTCTATACCGATCAAATCACATTTAACCGTACAACTGAAGGTGAGGAAGACACNTTCAGTATCGGCATGATGGTTTGGTTAGCNCCGTATGATTTGGGAGTTAGCCANAANGTTGNGCTCGTGACGGTACCTATTGGCGGAGAAGAAGAAGNTTTGTATCGTATTGGTTTGAACGTTACNCGTGAAAGTGGCGAGATTGCATCTTGGAAGCGTGTNAATCGTCGCTTCCTCAATTTAGTTCGGAAGCAGTTATTGATCTGGCGNACNTTTAGCCACGAAGTTCGNGGTGAATTCCACGATCGCGGCAGACAGGAAAGTTCGTCTGAACAAGAAGTTCCTGTGGCAGANCTTACTCACCAACCAGCAGATTAATTTGATTTATGTAAGGAGGTAAAGATTGGAAAAACTGGCGAGCATGATCATTATCGGTGGNACGCTATTCTGGCTNATTTCCATTCTATTCTTAGGAGGAGGNTGGANACCACAGATGTTGGCTGCAGGTNTTCTATGCATTGGGNTTTTCGTGATGTATGCTTCTGAGGGATTTGTTGNACAGGAAACAGATGATGATGATGAAGTACCGGAATAATGGGCAATACTNANGGATTAGTTTAGAGNTCAACGGAGGATAAATTTGGCNAAAAAAGAAAGAGTTACTGAAGCCCAAGAATGGCAAACGTGGGCCAAACGTTATGATATCGATGGGGGGATTCGAACCTTCGAGTCAGGGTTNACTCTAAAGGTCTTCCTAGGAGCCCTGTTTATCGGTCTTCTGATGATGCCGGGTGCAATATACCTAACGTTAGTCTCAGGCCAGTCTGGTGCNGGGGCGGCCCCNTGGGTAGCAGTTATTCTTTACACGGAACTGGCGCGNAGGTCTTTTACCAGTGCAAAACGGCAAGAACTTTANATGTTGTTAGGTTTGACCGGAGCNGCAGTTGGAGCAGGCACTCAATACCGTGGTTTCATATGGTACTCTTATTTCATCAGGACACCGCAAGCAGCGTCATATGAAATTGCCGATAAGATCCCCTGGTGGGTAGCACCGCCACCGGATTCCNTCGCTNTCGCAGAGAGATCTCTCTTGCATATGGATTGGTACTGGCCGATCGTGATGTTTATTACCTTTAAATTATTGGGAGTAATGCGAGGATTGGGGGCGGGATATGTTCTGTTTCGCGTAACAGCCGATTTTGAACGATTACCTTTCCCAATGGCACCAATCCAAGCACAGGGTGCAACTGCTCTAGCGGAATCTACCACTAAAAGCGAAACTTGGCGGTGGAGAATCTTTTCCATAGGTTCAATGGCAGGTTTAATCTGGGGATTCATTTACATCGGCGTTCCTTCATTGACNGGTGTGATGATGTCNGAACCTATTATGATCCTGAAGATTCCTTGGATCGATTTCACTCCCGCTATCGAAGGTTTCGCCCCAACAGGNGTCTTTGCTCTTTCAACCGATTTCAGNCAGGTTCTTANCGGATTTGTTCTACCGTTTCCGGTTGTCTTTTCCGAATTTNTCACCGCGTGTTTAACGCAGTTTTTTCTAAATCCGCAAATTCTATACCGAAATGAGATCTTACATCAATGGAGACCTGGATTGGACGTTCGCGGGACAGGACTCTATAATGGTCTTGATTTTTGGATGAGTTTCATGATAGGTAAAGCCTTCAGTTTGGCTCTCATCGGTTTTGCNGCTTCTATTCCGATAATGATACAACTGAGAAAAAAGAAGAAAGCAAGCGGAGGANAAANAGTTCTTGCTCCCCCAGCTGGACGGGGTGATTTCCCAATCTGGTTCATGGGATCCATGTGGTTGTTTGGTATGGGTGNCTACGTCTGGATAATNCATAAATTGATGGTGCCTAANTTCCCACTTGCCTTTTTACTCGGGTTTGCTTTTCTCTACACACCATTGAATTCTTATGTCAGCGCTCGAACTTTTGGTGTAGTGGGTGCAGATCTGTTCAATATACCCTATCTGCATGAAATGACTCTCATTTTGAGTCGTTATGAAGAGATNGACATTTGGTTTTCACCTTGGCCAGATGAAGATTATGGGGGAGGTACTCAAGGGTGGCGAGTGCTCGAACTAACNGGAACAACATTCACCAGTAAAATAGCGGCTGACTTACTTATTATGCCAATCCTTATTATCTCNGGAATTCTTGTNTGGCATTTCATCTGGAAAATTGCNCCTATTCCTTCGGCACAATACCCGGATGCTCAAATTAAATGGCCGTTTAATGCAACAAATGAAGCTCTTAGGATAACNTCCTTACGCGATGGAAACAGCCAGATGCTTCAGGCNTTACGNGGGGATTATGTGGCAGCTGGATTCTCATCAATGCTGGCCATTCGAGGTATAATATGGATGTCAAAAGTTTACCAAGGCAGTATGGTGTTTTTCGGAGTTATTAGTGGGATTGGGGGAGATCCAGGAATGATGCTACCCAAGTTGNCTGGCGCCCTAATTGGTCGCATGTACATGATTAAGCGATTTGGTTTNAAGAGATGGTTCCAGTTCAATCCAGTATTAGCGGCAGGCTTTGGCTGTGGTGTCGGGTTAATTGGAATGGTTNGTGTTGCTATTGCACTAATTTCGAAAGCAGTGATTGTCAAGCCGTTTTAAAACGGCCATGAAGTGGATAAAATTTGGTTGGGCGGGAATTGTGACTGAACTCCCCGAAGAATGGGAGATTAGTGGCTTGTCTGGCGATCAGAAAGAAGGGTATTTGAGGCTGGAAGACGAGTTTATGCCTCGTCTGGAGCTGAAGTGGTCTGTAGCCAAATCGAAACGTCGTAACCCCGATTTACACGCAGTCCTTGATGATTACTTCAAAATCATTCGAAAGACCTATAAGAAAACGAAGAAAGATCTGCAAATTAAGCGTAACGTCAATCTGATTAAGGATGATGCTTTTCTCGATGGCTACGATTTGGTCTTCTTTACATGGAAAGGGGAGATACAAGCCAATGGTCTTATCTTCTTTTGCCCAACAACGCGGCGCATTACGCTGATACAAGTAATGGGTAGACCGAAGCAGAATGTTCGGGCTATTACTGAACAAATCTTTACTTCCGTCGAAATTGAACCAAACGATCAAAAATTTTTGTGGACTGCCTACAATCTGCATGTTGAGGTGCCCAAGAATTATCGGCTGGAGAAACATCAGTTGCTTTCAGGTTATTTGCTTTTCTCCTTTATTAATCCAGGTTCGCTCACTGATCGAAAACGTCGCCTGAGCATCGAGCGCTATGGTCTTGCAGATGTATTGTTAAAAGACCAAACGCTTGAAGATTGGTTTCGAACCAAGTACAAAAAGGCCATCCGCGGATTTGGTTTCCAAATCGAGTCGATAGCTCAAAACGAAGCTGAACACTTGATTCTCAACGGTGAGGAAACACGTGTTACAGATAATATTCCTATTCACAGTATCCAATTAGCGAACCAGATCAAGAAACGAAAGTGCTTTGTCGCCCATGTTCGACATTGTTATAAATCGAACCGAATTTATGTGGTACAGGTTGTATCAAAAACTGACGCTATCGAAACTGCAGACAGTGTTGCTGAAAGTATCACTTTGTACAATTGAGATCTTTGATCCATGCTGAACAGGATTCTTTATAAACTTAAACTAAAGAAACGACCTCCTACTCCCGACAAAGAAACACTAGTTGGTATGCACCCGCTTAGAAACCAGCTAGTTGAATGGGAAGTAGATGATCGTGGTGAAGTCGCTTTGAAAATACCACAGACTCACAAAAAGTGGTTGCGAGTCATGGCCAAAATCTTTAAACTCCCACCCATACGAGTCGTTGTCTTAGACGAAGTGGGGTCTCATGTGTGGCAATTGTGCGATGGATATCACAACATCAAACAAATAGTTAAAAGTCTACGTGACAGATACAAGATGACCCGAAAAGAGGCTGAAACCTCTCTTTTCAGTTACATGCAGACGCTCGGCAAGCGTGGAATCATTGGTTTTGCCGTACCACAAAAGAAGAAAACAGTTAAACAGCCAACAGATCAGGAAAGAGGAGGAAAGACCAATGCAACAGGACCAGTCAACAACACCAGTCCAAACGGAGCCACCAGCCAAGTTTAAAGACCAACTGCCGATAGAAAATACGGTTCGGGTCCGTAACCTTATAAAAAAATACGAGATGGGGACTAGTGAAGTTCAAGCATTAAGAGGTGTAAATTTCGAAATTCAGCGTGGTGAGTACATTTCAATCATGGGTCCGTCTGGATCTGGAAAGTCAACTCTATTTAATATGATTGGGGGCCTTGATAAACCAACTGAAGGACGTGTCTACATCGATGAGGTCGATATCGCTCAACTCGATGCTTATGAGCTTGCCTGGCTGCGGTGCAGAAAAATCGGTTACATCTTCCAGTCGTTCAATCTGATACCAGTTATGACAGCATTAGAGAATGTGTCTCTGCCAATGATCTTTGCCGGAATGACGGCAGATGACAGCCGCGATAGAGCGGTGGAGAAACTTTCTCTAGTTGAACTCGGTGACCGAGTTCAACATAAACCTTTAGAACTTTCCGGAGGCCAACAACAACGTGTAGCTATAGCCCGGTCTTTAGCAAACGATCCCGCTATTGTGTTAGCTGATGAACCAACAGGAAACTTAGATACTAAGACCGGCCTCGTCATCATCGATCTACTAAAAAAGCTCAACTCTGAACAAGGGATAACGATCATCACTGCAACACACGATACGAAGATGCTTGATGTATCTGATCGCATCTTTCATATGGCAGATGGAAAAGTTGATAGGACTGAAGCCAGAGACGAAATTGACCTGCAAGTAGGGAAATTGGACGGGGAGGAAGTTGGTTAACAACTAATACGTTTCTTTCAACAGGCGTTTCTTGTCTCGCGATCGTTCTATTCGAATCCATTCCCTAGCATCACGCGGAAGTTTCTCTATTTGATCAAGTGCCATGTCTTCAGGGAGGGCTACTAAGTTGGATTTTATCCGGTACAGCCACGGATAAACCCCATATTCCATGCCCTTCAATCCACAAAGGTACATCAAACAGTTCGGCTTCTCTAACAGTGGCGCGAGTTGCCCTTGATTCTCCTCTAACGCATCCTGAACGTAAAATCTTTCTCCCTTTGCGTTTCGTTTTTCTCGACTTATCGCCGTGTGGTAATGAAAGTTAGGATGCCTTTCGGAAAAATAGGTAAAAGCATCATCGTACATAATATCAGTGGAGTACGGAACACCGAAAATGAGCCATACTTCCCCTTCAAAACCCTGATTGAATAGTTCGATGATCATTCCACGGTAGGGAGCAATTCCGGTCCCGGTTGCTACCAACACATAGTGGTAATTAAGCGGATCTTCAGGCAAAAGGAAAGATCTACCAACAGGTCCTGTGACATTAATTGAGTCACCAGGCTGAGCATCACATATAAAGTTTGATGTAGAGCCCATAACCAATTCACCTGTTTCTGCGTCTTCACCAAGTTCGCGCTTAACGCAAAGGGAGACAGTGTTTCCATGCCAGTCATCTCCCCAACATGCTGAAGCAATTGAGTATAAACGAACTTGATTTGTTAGCGACTGGTGAACATGATTAAATTTGTGATTATTAAATCGGCCGTCAGGAAAAACCCCCAGACTTTGACCAACACGATATTTACCTGCCATTTCACTACCTTTAATGTCCAGAATGACATGCCAGCAATGATTTGGGCTGGATGCATGCGAAATCCGATATTTGTCGACAACCTGCGCTACAAATGTTTTCTTTTTGTTATACAGGTTAACTGCAACTTCCGGTGCGGGATCAAGCTGAAGGCTATCAGGCTGGCTTAAGAATCTGTACACAATTTACCTTTATCGTTTTTGGACGCCAGATTCAAAAAACCTGACGGGAATAGGCAGAACCCCTTTTGGATTCAAGGTAGATGCACCTTTGTAACACAATAGTAGTCCCGTTGTAGCAGTTTCAAATTATAGCATTGCACTTATAGCCTGTCAAAAGGAATTTACGCTAATATGAAGAAAGCAATTTTTACCTTTCCAACACAGATTGTCTTCGGAAACGGTGTCATTCAAACTATCCCGCAAGAACTATCCAAATTTCAGATTAGAAAAGCCTTGATCGTTACTGACACGGGGCTTCTTCAAACTGGACTGATTGACATCATTACCCACCAGCTTGAAATTGCAGGAGTCCTGTACGCCATATACGATGGCGTACAAGGGAATCCTGTTGAACAGGATGTTTATGATGGAGTTAATGTATACAAGGATAATATATGTGATTTTGTAATTGGTATCGGTGGAGGCAGCCCTCTGGATATCGCCAAGCTGATTTGCCTAAAATCAACGCACGAATTACCTTTGGAGGAGTATGAAGATTCCATAGGCGGACACGAGAAAATCTCTTCTAATTTACCTGACTTCATCGCCATACCAACCGCTGCCGGAACAGGAAGCGAAGTTGGGCGCAGTGCTGTTGTAACCCTGAAATCAAGTGGGAGGAAGACCGTTATATTTAGCCCTCACCTACTGGCGAAAGTAGTTATTGCCGACCCTGAGCTTACTGTAAGATTACCTCGTGAGTTGACGGCCGCAACTGGTATGGATGCTCTGACTCATAATCTTGAAGCATACCTAGCAAAAAACTTCCATCCGATTTGCGATGGTATCGCGTTAGAAGGAATTAAACTTGTGTCCAATAACCTACGCCGAGTCGTCGAAGATGGAACAGATTTAGAAGCCCGCGGAAACATGTTAGTAGCAGCCATGATGGGTGCTATTGCTTTCCAGAAAGGACTCGGCGTTACCCATTCACTTGCTCATCCACTATCAACAGTTTCGGGACTTCATCATGGACTAGCCAATGCAATTATGTTACCCCACGCTATGGTTTTTAATAGTCAAGTTTCTGTTGACCGACTTGTAGACGTCGCATCAGCACTGGGGGTGGAGACAGAAGGTCTACCTCCGGAAGAAGGCGCACAGGCAGCAATTAATCAGGTATCACTACTATGTCAAGATATCGGTATTCCAACTAATTTGAGTCAAGTAGGCGTGCAAGCAGAAAAAATCCCGATTTTAGCAGAACAAGCAATGCAAGACATTTGTCACCAACTAAATCCGCGCGTTTGCACTTTACAAGATATGATCGATATCTATTCGGCAGCGATTTAATTTTGATAAACCTACATAATAAGCTTTCTTTTCGTTTTTCCAATTAATGCTGGACAGCCGATATATTATGCATCCTATAGCTATCTGCTCTCTGGACATACCACGAATTCTGCCAGCAACCAACACAAGCACCAATAAATATACCAAGTCAACATGAATTGCGTCTCAATTTCAGACTCTTTGCTATTCGTAAAGCTTCCTTGATAGAGACTTTAACAATATACAGCCGACATTGCACACGTTAAGGCAAGTTACATTAAGAAGGGATTCGCTTGCAAATTCGGGTAACAAACATACCATCACAAAAGATTCTCACACATTTTAGTGCATCTTCTGAAAACGATATTTGATCAATATCCAGACAGCTGTCAATCCATCTCGCCAAAAGCGAAGTTTTTTACCTTCGTTCTTCTTGCGTGGGAAATAGGAGATTGGAACTTCATGAATGCGATGTTGCATCCGAAGAACTTTTGCCGTTATCTCGGCACAAAACTCAAATCCCTCGCATTCCAGATCAACACTCTTGATTAAACTAGTCGCAAAGGCTTTGTAACCGGTAGACTCGTCCGTAATCCGCGTATTATAGAGTAGATTAACGAGGCGGGCTAACAAATAGTTCGCGATGTAACCAACCAAAGGGGAATTGTTCCGACCATTGACAAAACGGGACCCATAAACGACATGGCTTGATTTATTCAGTAAAGGTCTCAGGATGGCAGGCAAGTCCAAAGGATCAACTTCCATGTCAGCATCTTGGATGACTACATATTCACCAGTAACCTGTGAAAGAGCAAGGCGGATGGCGTAGCCTTTTCCACGATTTCGTTGCTGATGGATAACTTTAATTTCTGGATCTCCACGAAAATGCTCGAGAATCTCGAAGGTGCGATCGGTAGATCCATCATTAACAATGATGATCTCTTTTTCAATTTGAACTGAGTTTCTAACAGCCTGAACAACATTACGAATCGTCCGATCTTCATTGAAAACGGGAATGATAACAGACAGCTTTATCATGGAATCCATCCCCACCGATATTACCGATATCTGTCAAGATTTAGGAATTACATAACAAGTGAGAATTATGGGCTTAGTAGACTCAAATCGAGGGTCTAGCAATTCTTAGATGCCTATGCTAAACCACCCGTTTGATTTGGTTGATGTAAGCTCATCTCAGTTATAGCAAAAAACCTCACTCCCAAAACCTTTCTGGTTTCGGGAACCAAGCGAACACAACAAGCAATCCTAGGTAGCCATGAGTAAAGGATTAAATTCTGGTGGATTCATAACAATAAACACAACGCATTATCCCTCAACTACATAATTCAAAACATATCAAATTAGTGCAAGTATCTCGGCACCAGTTCAATGGATACCCATCTGTTTTAAATTGCTAAGACTGATTGCAAGACTGTCAAACGGATCACGTTGACAGGTATCCTGCTCGACAATATACCAATCAGTCCCAGCTTGTTGGCAGGCAGAAATAATCGCAGACCAGTTGAGGTTCCCCTCACCAACCTCGGCCATAATTTGCGTGTTTCCTTTCATCGTCATATCTTTGAAATGGACAATGGAAGCGCGATCTTTCAAGCTCCGAATCCATTCTGCGGGATCCCCTCCCCCGTGAACAATCCAGTAAGTGTCTATTTCACTATGAAAATATTCAGGATCGCTATCTTCATACAAAATTTGCAATGCTGTGCGGTCACCAAACTTCTCCAACTCAAAGCTATGATTATGATAGGAAAATACTAAGCCTCCCGTCGCCAAACGCTTCGCCACTGTGGAAGCTTCGCGAGCAAACTCGATATATCCTTCTAGCCCAGTACGATATTCACTGGGTAATCCTCCAATAGCCGCATGTTTACACCCCCAAAGTTGATGTTCATCAATAACAGCCTGCGGTTCATCACGCATACGGTGGTAACTCGAATGCGTAGCACATATTTCCAAACCTTCGCCATCAACAATTTTTTTTAATTCCTCGGGCTCAATTGACCCAAGTGCTGAGCATTGTACAGCATCGTAACCAATTTCTTTTACCCTTTTCATTGTCTTTGCAATATCACCCTGTGTCTTGGTAAAATCGCGTAACGTATAAAGTTGTGCTGCGATTTGGGACTCAGCCATGATATTTTGTCTCACTTTTCACAAATTTTCACTCCTTCATTGATGATAGCTTCTTCATCATAACCACAGATGTTGTACAACATCTTCATATCACCATGTTGTACAAATCTATTCGGAATTCCAAGGCGTTTGACCTTCGCCAGAATCCCATGCGTTGACAGCACCTCAAGGACAGCTGAGCCAAATCCACCATCCAGAGTGTGATCTTCAACTGTGATAACGCGACCAATCTGATCTGCATACGCACAAATTAGCTCTTCGTCCAGTGGCTTTATAAATCTAGCATTGATTACCGTAACCGAGATCCCTGAATCAGACAGGACAGAGGCGGCTTCAAATGCAGGATGAACGCGGTTGCCAACAGCTACAATCAACAAATCGTTACCTTCCACAAGTACTTCCGCTTTGCCTATTGGAAGTGGTTTAAACGTCTCATCTAATGGTACTCCAACCCCTGCTCCCCGCGGGTAACGAAACGCAATCGGCCCTTTTTCATAGTCGACCGCAGTCTTAACCATATGTTGGAGTTCGTTTTCATCCTTAGGAGCCATAACAACCATATTCGGGATAGATCGGAGATAAGCAAAATCAAAAACTCCATGATGTGTTGGACCATCAGCCCCAACAAGCCCCGCTCTATCCAATGAGAAAATAACAGGTAGGTTCTGAATGCAAACGTCATGTAATACCTGATCATAAGCACGCTGCAGGAAAGTCGAATAGATTGCAACCACAGGTTTTATTCCTTCAGTAGCAAGCCCAGCTCCATAAGTCACTGCACATTGTTCTGCTAAACCAACATCAAAAAAACGATCAGGAAATTTTTCCCTGAATTTATCCAATCCAGTTCCTCCCGGCATAGCTGCCGTAATAGCAACTATGCTTGTATCTTTCTCAGCAAGGTTAGTTAGTGTACGGCTAAAAACATCGGTGTATTTCAGTATTGACGGCTGAGCGATAACAGATTGTCCGGTTTTGGGATCAAATTTTGCCGAGACCGAATAGTACCCTTCCGGGTCCTTTTCCGCATAGGAAAAACCTTTGCCCTTCGTCGTCAAAACATGAACAAGTATTGGAGTATCAAACCCTTTGACATTTTCAAAAACATCTATTAACTGATCTAGATCGTGACCATTTAACGGCCCAAAATAACGAAACCCAAACTCCTCAAACAACATTCCCGGTTTGAGTGCAGATTCTATCCGTTGGATTGCCAGCTTTGCATCCGAAGGAAGGAGATGGAGAAATTCTTTTACTGTTGATCTCAATGTATTGTAGGTAGGATTAGTAATAATTCGATTGAAATACTTGCAGAATGCACCAACAGTTTTGGAAATGGACATCTGGTTATCATTAAGAACAATAACCATGTCCTTTCGAAAATCACCTGCGGCATTCATAGCCTCAAATGCCATGCCACCAGTTAGACCACCATCTCCAATAACAGCAAGTACCTTGAAGTCTTCATGCTTCAAATCACGTGCACTTGCAATGCCTAGTGCTGCAGCAATCGACGTACTCGAGTGTCCCGCGCCAAAAACATCATACTGACTCTCTTCACGTGTCAGGAACCCACTGATTCCATCATATTGACGAACTGTTTTGAGCTGATCCCGACGCCCAGTTAAAATTTTGTGTGGATATGCTTGATGGCCAATATCCCACACTAACTTATCTAACGGTGTATTGAAAACTTTATGTAGAGCGATTGCGAGCTCAATCGTACCAAAGTTTGGCGCAAAGTGTCCTGGTGTCTGAGATAGAACAGAAACCATATGTTGGCGTATTTCATCAGCGAGCACTTTTAGCTGATGATTACGCAAAGAACGAAGATCCGCAGGATCATTGATTTTTTCTAGAAACATTTCTGTTCAACTAAACCTTTTCATCGAAATTAATTAAACCTCAAATCCACATAATCATATAATAATGAGACTCTTCCTCAGAGGGGAATCTGAACTCGTTCTATCGACTTAGCATTCCCGTTTTTATCGTCCAAATCAAGGACAACACCACAAAGAACAACTTCTTCTTGTGCCACTTTGTATCGGACCGGCAGCATGGTAGTAAACCGATAGAGCACCTCTTCTTTATTAGTACCAATCACGGAATCATATGGACCCGTCATCCCAACATCAGTAACGTAAGCAGTTCCCTGATGTAATATACGATCGTCTGCGGTCTGAATATGTGTGTGTGTTCCTATTACAGCGCTAACGCGCCCATCAGCATACCAACCCATGGCTATTTTCTCAGAAGTGGCCTCCGCGTGAAAGTCGAGAATAATATGCTCCGTCTGAACTGATACTTCTTTTAAAATCTCATCAAGACAATGGAAAGGATTACTGAAGTTATCTAAAAAAATTTGACCTGCTATATTGATCACGCATAACTTCATTTCAGACGCCGTGCTGATGACCACCCAACCTCGGCCTGGTGTATCGGGTGGATAATTCGCGGGTCTCAGCAACCCCAATTCATTATCAATGAAGCTAAAAACCTCCCGCTGTGCCCACACATGATTGCCGGTAGTTACAACATTAATACCCAGTTCCCAAAAAGATTTAATAATAGGTTTTGTAATCCCTTTTCCCCCAGCTGCATTTTCACCATTTGCAATAATTGCTTCAAAAGGGCCGTACTTGCTAATAACCAATGGGAGAAGCTCGGAAACCGCTTGGCGCCCAGGTTTACCGAAAACGTCACCAATGAATAATACCTTCAATATTTACCTCAGCTTTCTTTACTTAATCTTACTTATCAAACTTAAGAGGTTTTACATATGCCAATTGACCTACGAAATTCCAATCCAGTATTCAGCAAAGGAAATTTGGTGCGACAGATATAATCAACACTGGTGTTAAGCTAACCTACAATGATGCGACATGGTGCAGAACATGATATAATTATGGGAGTATGTACTGATTGTAAATGATACCATATGGCAAAAATGCCGTCAAAAAATTCAGATCCTGACAATACTTGAAAAATTGTTTAGAAATGTCGAGCGATATAAACAAACCAATATTCGATCATTACTGGCAGTTGTTGGCTAACCCAATATTAGTCAACCCAACAGAAAAAATATCCGTCGAATTGAAAACATTGCACTCGCCACTCAACTGGAAAGACGTGTTTGGAAATGACCGGTTAGTCGAAATCGAAGTAGGTTCAGGTAAAGGACGGTTCTTAAAAGAGTCAGCACAGAAAAACCCTGAAATTAATTACGTTGGAATTGAGCGGGCATCCAAGTATTTCGAGAAGTCATGCGAACGACTAGCCAAACATGATATTACAACAGCCCGACTTGTTTATTGTGACGCATCATATTTTCTGTACAGACATGTAGCCGATCAAAGCGTTAGTGCTTTTCATATTTATTTTCCTGATCCCTGGCCAAAAAAACGACATCGGAAACGACGCATTTTCAATAACTCAATTTGGATCAGCGAATTGGTTCGCACGCTCAATAAAAAGTCAGGTAAAATCTACATTGCGACGGATTACAAGACATATTTTTGGGAGATTCAAGAGCTATTTGATTGTCACCCAAATTTTGAGTATTGCCCCCAAAAATCTACTGAAACCAATTACATCCAGACGAGTTTTGAAATTAAGTACAGAGAACAAGGACATCCAATCTATCGAGCTGTATACACCAAATCATAGGTCGATTACATCATCTGCTGTTTTCAAATCCAGACAACTAACCATATATGACATCACACAACTACTCAAAGGAACAAAGAATTCAAAGAACATACAAAACAGTATTCCAAGTACGGTACTAACACTATTTTCTGGGATTGCAGTACCATTGTACATTCTCAGAGTAGCTTTCTAACCCCATAATTCCTTTCTAACGTATTCCAAACTAATTTTCTGAATATCTCTAATCCAAAGGACATAAGCATCCTCATTGTTATCGGAATAATATTTTTCACGAATGTTGTTGATATAAAATCCAAATTGCCGATACAGTCTTTGCGCAGCGATATTGCTCGCTCTAACTTCCAAAAAAACCTTTCTACCACCTAAAATTTTCATTCGATCTAGCGATTTTGCTAACATATACTTGGCTACTCCAAGTCGACGAAAATCTGGAGCAACTGCTAAGTTCGTAATATGACAATCTCCGCCTACTGCCATGAAATTGATATAGGCAATTGAACTACCTTGATGTTTACACACCAAGAAATGCGTATGCGGATACTTGCCACTAATCCCTTCATGGAAAGTGCGTTTACTCCAAGGTGAACTAAAAGATTTCTGCTCAATCTCAAGAACCGCGGAGAGATCATTTTCAATCATTAGAGTAACATCAATAGTAATTTCTGGAATTTGGATTTTCAAAGCAGTGATTTCAAGAAAGGTCCGCCGGGTTTTTTGTTGTCAATTGAACATAGATCTGATACACTCAACACCCTTAGTAATCAGTATTATACAAGAAATTTCACCAAACATTGTAATTTTCGTAACACCAGATTTTCTTATTATTAACACATGAAAATAGAAAGGGATTTGGATGGAATTTGACTTCATTTTTCAGGGTGGGACGGTTATTGACGGCACAAAACAGTGCAAGCCATTTGTTGCAGATGTCGGTATTAAGGCAGATAAAATCACCGCGGTTGGTGATTTGTCCGGAGCAAAATCAGGAAATACAATCAAGCTGAGGAAACAAATCCTCAGTCCCGGATTTATTGATGTTCATGTCCATTCGGAAATGTCGATTTTAAATGGAAGGGACCAACTCGCAGGAATATCACAAGGAGTAACAACCCAGTTTCTAGCACCAGACGGGTTTGGTTGGGCCTGTCTCGATCCACAGAGATCAAGGGAAATGTGGCATTACACTCAATTCTGTTATGGTGAAACTAATGCTAGTCTCGACTGGAAAACAGCCCAAGATTACATTGACATATTTCCAGGAAACATCCCACTGAACGTATGTTCGCAAGTACCACATTGCGCTATTCGACTAGCAGTGATGGGCTGGGAGGGACGAGTTGCCACAAATCAAGAAATCAAGGCTATGAAGCAATATACCATCGAATGGATGGAAGCAGGTGCGGTTGGTATCTGTCTTGGACTTGATTACCAACCAAGTGCAAACGCTGACTTAAGTGAACTGGTCGAACTTTGCAAAGTCGTTTCAGATTATGGAGGGATTTACGCAGCCCATGTCCGATACGCCATATTGGGGCGGAAAAAGGCTTGGGAAGAAACTCTTGAACTTTCACGAAGATCAGGAATTCCAGTTCACATATCCCACGAAAGAGTAGACGAAGTATCAATAGATATTTTGAATCAAGCTGAACGTGATGGAATCGATCTCACATTTGAATCATACCTTTATCCGGCAGGCATGACCCATTTCACTATGCAATTGCCGATGGAGATTCAAGTCGGCAGTCCTCAAGAAGTGCTAGCCAAGCTTAGTCACCAAAATGTCCGTTCAAAATCAATCTCACACTTACAAAAGAATGGCATGACAGGACATGAGGTAATAGGTTATACCAAGTCAGGACGGTATATTGGCATGACACTAACATCAGCAGCAAATGATGTTGGAAAAACTATTGAAGAATTTGCTTACGACCTGATAATTGAAGAAGATGGGGTAGAGACACTTATATTTCCATGGCCAACACCACACCAAGAAAATGAGGAAATTCTCAACCAAACTGCAGCCCATCCCAAAATGATGATCGCAAGTGATGGAATTTACGAAGTGCCTCATCCGCATCCGCGTGGTTATGGATGTTTTGCTCAAGTACTACGAAAATTTGTCAGAGAAAGAAAAATTATCCCCCTTGAAGAAGCCATATGGAAGATGAGTGGCTTCCCTGCAGAAAGATTTGGCTTGACCGACAGGGGACAAATTGCAGAAGGATTCAGCGCCGATTTGGTTGTACTTGATCCTGAGACGGTAGCTGATCTAGCAACTTGGGGTAATCCAATACAAACAGCTGTTGGCATCGACTACGTTATGGTAAACGGCGAATTGGTAATTTCGGGAGCAGAAGCAACAGGAAAATTGCCCGGACGCTTACTACGGCGTTAGATTGTCAGGATCAATCTGAATATTATCGATCAACCGCGTACTTGCGACCCATACAGCCGCTGCGATTAGAACCTCGCTATTGATGTATCCTTGTGGTTCAAAACTGCTCGCACAGACGATATTGGTATAATCAATTCGCGTGTATTCTGTAGCTTGGATCATCCTCTCCATTTCA